>DASQPY010000391.1:0-2437 GCA_035643735.1 Actinoallomurus sp.
CGCGGCGCGCATGCGGCGGCTCGCCCCCGGCGTGGACGAGACGGTCTTTCGCGCCGGTGCCGGAGGAGCCGAGATCCGCGAGCGGTACGGCCTGGTAGACCGGCCGGTCGTCGTCTGCGTCTCGCGCCTGGTGCCGCGCAAGGGCCAGGACGCGCTGATCCACGCCTGGCCGCGGGTGCTGCGGGCGATCCCGGACGCCGCGCTGCTGCTCGTGGGCGGCGGCCCGTACCGCCCGGCCCTGGAGCGGCTGCGCACCGAGCTGGACGTGGCCGCCTCCGTACGGATCACCGGGACCGTGCCCTGGGAGGAGCTTCCCGCGCACTACGACGCCGGGGACGTCTTCGCGATGCCCTGCCGGACCCGGCGGCACGGCCTGGACGTCGAGGGGCTCGGCATCGTCTACCTCGAGGCGTCCGCGACCGGGCTGCCGGTCATCGCCGGAGACTCCGGCGGGGCGCCCGACGCCGTACTCCCCGGAGAGACGGGCCTGGTGGTCGACGGCCACTCCGTCGCCGCGGTCACCGAGTCCGTGGTCGAGCTGCTGCGCAACCCGGCCGGGGCGGCCGCGATGGGCGACAAGGGCCGCTCGTGGGTCGAGCGTGAGTGGCGCTGGACGGTCCAGGCACGGAGGTTCGCAACCCTCCTGGAGGGTCAGGAGTAGAGAGCCTCGATCTCCGCCTCGAAGTCACGGACGACGAGGTTCCGCTTGACCTTGAGGGTGGGGGTGAGGTGACCGGTGTCCTCGGTGAAGTCGGCCTCGAGGACGCGGTACTTCTTGATCGCCTCGGCCCGTGACACCGAGGCGTTGGTCTCGGCCACCGCGGCGTCGATCTCCTTGACGAGGTCGGGGTCCTCGATCAGCTCGGCGGTGGACATCGAGCCCTTGCCGTGCTGTTCCTTCCACGGACCCAGGGCCTCGGGGTCCAGCGTGACCAGGCAGCCGATGAACTTGCGCCCGTCGCCGACGACCATGCACTGGCTGATCAGCGGATGGGCGCGCAGGCGGTCCTCGAGCGGGCCCGGGGCGACGTTCTTGCCGCCTGCCGTGACGATGAGTTCCTTCTTACGGCCGGTGATCCTGAGGTAGCCGTCATCGTCCAGCTCGCCGATGTCGCCGGTGTGGAACCAGCCGTCCTCCACCGCCTCCTTGGTGGCCTGCTCGTTGTGCCAGTAGCCGGCGAAGACGTTCGGGCCCTTCGTCAGGACCTCGCCGTCGTCGGCGATGCGCACCGCACTGCCCGGGATCGGTTTGCCGACGGCGCCGATGCGGTTGTCGCTCGGCAGGTTGACCGCGATCGGCGCCGTCGTCTCCGTCAGGCCGTAGCCCTCGAGGATGGTGATCCCGACGCCGTTGAAGAAGTGGCCGAGGCGCTCGCCGAGCGCGGCGCCACCGGACACGGCGTGCGTCACCCGCCCGCCGACCGCCTCCCGCAGCTTGGTGTAGACGAGCTTGTCGAACACCGCGTGCTTCATCCGCAGGCCCAGACCGGGGGAGTCGGCCCGGCTGTAGGCGATCGCGGTGTCGGCGGCGATGTGGAAGATCCTGCCCTTGCCGTCCGCCACGGCCTTCTGCTCGGCCCCGTTGTAGACCTTCTCGAAGACCCGCGGGACGGCCAGCAGGAACGTCGGCCGGAACGACCCGAGGTCCTCGACGAGGTCGGTCAGGTCCGGCGTGTGGCCCAGGGTCACGCCGGCCTCGACGCAGCCGACCTCGATCAGGCGCGCGAAGACGTGCGCGAGCGGGAGAAAGAGCAGGGTGGAGCCGTCGGCGAGGCTGAACACCTCGTTGAGAGCACCCTCGACGACGTTGCGAGCCGTCGAGAGCAGGTTGCCGTGGGTGATCTCACACCCCTTGGGGCGGCCCGTCGTGCCCGAGGTGTAGATGACCGTCGCCAGGTCGGCGGACGTACGCGACGCGCGCCGTTCGTCCAGGCTCGACCCGACCGGCTCGTCGGTCTCTCCGCTCGGCCGGGAGGGAAGGTCGTCGATCCGCCACACGTGCGCGAGGCCGGGCAGTTCGCCGCGTACGGACGCGACCGCCTTCTCGTGCTCGTCGCTCTCGACGAACATCGCCTTCGCGCCGGAGTCGGCGATGATCCACTCGATCTGCGAGGCGGAGGAGGTCTCGTAGATGGGCACGGCGACCGCGCCCGCCGTCCAGATGGCGTAGTCCGCGACCGTCCACTCGTAGCGGGTCCGCGACATGATCGCGACCCGGTCTCCCGGCTCGATGCCGGCCGCGACCAGCCCCTCGGCGACGCGGGCGACCTCGTCGCCGAACGCGCGTGCGCTGATGTCGAGCCACCCCGAGCCGTCCTTGCGGCGGAACACGGTCCGATCGGGCTCTTCGGCGGCGCGGGAGAAGAGCGTCTCGGTCAGATTCGCCGAATCGGCGATCGTCACCTGCGCGGGAACGCTGAACTCACGCACGACTTCT
>DASQPY010000392.1:0-4222 GCA_035643735.1 Actinoallomurus sp.
TTACGGGCGGTTGTGAGAGATCACCCGTTCTACTGGATCTCCGTTCTCATGTCCCAGACCTTCCCAAACCACCCTTGACACCCGCAGCAGGACCTTAACTACCCGGCATTGGGACTAGACGAGGTTGTCCTCGACCGCGAAGCCGAACTCTCCGCGGCCGTACATGGCCAGGGCACGCTCGACGTCGTTGGCGACGTGGACGCTTCCCGCGTGGGCGTCACGCCAGGCCCGCTCGATCGGGTTGCCGCGCTTCAGGGAGTTGCCTCCCGCGGTCTTGAACAGGATGTCGATGGCCTCCAGCGCCCGCTCGGTCCCGCGGACCTGGTCGCGGCGGGTGCGCAGCCGCAGCTCCATCGGGATCTCCTCGTCCCCCGCGGCGTACTCATAGATCTCGGCCACGTTGCGGTTCATCTGCAGGATCGCCGCGTCGATCTCGGAGGCGGCCCGCGCGACGGCGACGTGGGTGAACCGGTCTTCGGAGAAACGACCGCCGCCGAGGCTGAGCCGGACCCGGTCGCGCATCGCGGAGATGTACGCGTCGTAGCAGCCGGAGACCGCTCCGATCACCGGTGCCGTGACGGTCGAGGTGAAGATCGAGGCGAACGGCATCCGGTACAGCGGACCGGTGTTGACCTCCTGGCCGGGTCCCCGCAGGTGTGCCTGCTCGTCGTTGCGGAGCGTGCGGTGGTCCGGGACGAACGCCTGCTCGACGACGATGTCGTCGCTGGCGGTGCCGCGTAGCCCGATGACGTCCCACACCTCCTTGATCGCGTAGTCCGCCGCGGGCACGAGCAGGGTGACGAAGTCCCCCGTACCGGCCACCAGGCCGCCCAGCAGCGCCCAGGACGCGTGTCCGCAGCCGGACGAGAAGCTCCAGTGACCGGTCAGCTCGTACCCTCCGTCGACCACCTTCAGCCGGCCGGCCGGCGCGTAGGAGGATGACACCAGCGTGTCGGGGTCCTCGCCCCAGACCTCCTGCTGGGCCCGCTCGTCGAAGAGCGCGAGCTGCCACGGATGCACGCCGAGTACCGATGCCACCCAGCCGGTGGAACCGCAGACTCCGGAGATCGCCCGGACGACCTCGTAGAAGTGCACCGGATGGCTCTCGCGGCCGCCGAAACGCTCCGGCTGCAGCATCCGCAGCACGCCCGCCGCCTTGAGCTCCTCCATGGTCTCCTCGGAGACGGCTCCCTTCGCGTCCGTCGCCTCCGCTCGTCCGGCGATGCCGGGCAGCAGCGGGCGTACGTGCTCCAGGACCTCGTTGGTCATGATCTCCGCTCCGTGAACGTCCGGGAAGTGTCGGCACCCGATGGTGCTTTCGATCCGGGCCGCGCGGCTGAGGTGGTCCCGGCCAGTGGGACCCGCGACCGCCTCCGGCCGCCGCGCCCGTAGCGTGCGAATGACCCCGGGAACGCGCCCAAAGGACGGGAAACATGAGCACAGCCCCCGAGAGCGGCGTCCGCGCGATCGAGGCCGCCGCGGCACCCACACGTTTCGCCCGTGGATGGCACTGCCTGGGTCTGGCCGAGAAGTTCCGTGACGGAAAGCCGCACTCCATCCAGGCGTTCGGGCAGAAGCTCGTGATCTTCCAGGGCGAAGACGGAAAGCTGAACGTCCTCGACGCGTACTGCCGGCACATGGGCGGGGACCTGTCCCAGGGCGCCGTCAAGGGCAACGAGATCGCCTGTCCCTTCCACGACTGGCGCTGGGGCGGCGACGGGCGGTGCAAGCAGATCCCGTACGCCCGCCGGGTCCCGCTGCGGGCGCGCACCGCGGCCTGGCCCACGCTCGACCAGGACGGCATGCTGTTCGTCTGGAACGACCCCGAGGGAAACCCGCCGCGCGAGGAGGAGGCGCTGCCGAGGATCGAGGGCGCGCTGGACGAGGAGTGGACCGACTGGCTCTGGTACGAGACTTTCGTCGAGACGAATGTGCGCGAGGTCATCGACAACAACGCCGACATGGCGCACTTCTTCTACGTGCACCTCAGCTTCCCGACGTACTTCAAGAACATCTTCGAGGGCCATGTCGCGGCCCAGTACATGAACGGGAAGGCACGGGAGGACGCCCGCCCCCGTCTCCCGGAGGGCAGCCCGAAGATGCTCGGCAACACGTCGGTGGCCGCCTACTACGGCCCGTCGTTCATGATCGACGACTTGACGTACACCTACGACACCATGGACGTGCGTACGACGCTGATCAACTGCCACTACCCCATCGATGAGAACTCGTTCGTGCTGCAGTACGGCATCATCGTGAAGAAGCAGGACGGCCTCGACGAGGAGGCCGCCATGGAGGTGGCGGACACCCAGGCCTCCTACGTGAAGAAGGGCTTCGAGCAGGACGTCCAGATCTGGAAGAACAAGGCCCGTATCGACAACCCGCTGCTGTGCGAGGAGGACGGCCCCGTCTACCAGCTGCGGCGGTGGTACGAGCAGTTCTACGTCGACGTCGCCGACATCAAGCCCGAGATGGTCGAGCGCTTCGAGTACGAGCTCGACACCACCAAGCCGAACGAGGTGTGGGAGAAGCAGGTCCAGGCCAACCTCGCCGCGAAGGCGGCCGGGCGCGAGGCACCGGTCGCGTGATCCACGCCGACGACCGGCTCGCCGACCTGCGGATGACGCCGGTGGAGTGCCAGCGGTGTCATGCCACCGTCCAGGTCCGCAAGTCCAGCTGGCAGCAGACCAGCGTCCAGTGGGACGAGGCGGGCGCCCGTACGTGCCCGGAGCGGCGCCCGTCCCTGAGCGCCGGTGGCATCCGCGAGGCCGACTTCTTCACCTGCGCCGGACTGCGCGAGTCGATCGCCCAGGCGGCTCTGTCGGGAACGATCCCCCTGGTCGAGGACATGGCCGAGGAGACGGCCGGGGGCTCAGCGCCGCGCGAGGGCCGCGGCCAGGCCGGCGCGACGGCCGAAGAAACTGCCGTCTCCCAGTGACGTACCGCTGATGTAGCCCTCGCCGTGGATGCCGGAGCTCGCCCGGCCGGCCGCGTACAGGCCGGCGATGGCGTTCCCAGAGACGTCGAGGACGGCGCCGTCGGTGGTGGTGCGCAGCCCGCCGAGGGTGAATCCGGAGACGCCTGAACCCTCCGATCCGCCCTCGCCGCCGAAGAACCCCTGGCGTGGGTCGATCGCGGCGAACGGTGCCCGCAGTGGCCGCAGCCAGCGCCTGTTCTTGTGGAAGTACGGGTCCTCACCCTGCTCGGCGTGCCGGTTGTAGGTCGCGACCGCGGCTTGCAGGGAGCCGGACGGAACACCGAGGTCCTTCTCCAGGCCCTCGAGGGTCTCGTCCACGAACGCGGGCCGTACGTTCCAGAGGTCACGCTCGGGGATGTCGTCGTATCCCGCCTCGTCGATGATCACCCAGTGCGGTCCCGGCTGGTGCCGCACGGCGGCCACGCTCGCCAGTCCGGGGTAGACGTCCTCGTTGATGAAGCGCTGGCCGAGGGAGTTCACGAGCATTCCGCGGCAGATCATGGCGGGCAGGATGGACGCCGCGATCTGGGTGACGGACATCATGCGCGTGGCCGCCCCGATCGCCAGCCCCATCGCGATGCCGCTGCCGTCGTCGAGCCCGGCGCTCACCTTCCCGCGCCCGAGCAGCACCGGAGCATGGTCGGCCAGCATCTCCTCGTTGTCCACGAAGCCCCCGGTGGTGAGGATCACCGCCCTGCGGGCACGGTAGGTGACCTGCTCGCCGTACTTGCGCGCGACCAGCCCCACCACCGCTCCGTCGTCGACGATGAGGCGGGAGGCGCGGGTGTCAACGTGGTGCCGCGCGCCGGCGCCGGTGGCCGCCGCGACCAGCCTTTCCATGATCAGCCAGCCGCCGAACGACGCGGTGGCCGGCCGGTGCCCGCGCGGCACGGCATGGGCGACGACGTCGTAGGGATAGGCGTTCTCGCCGAGCCACATCAGGCCGTCCTGGGTCGGCGGCATCCAGCTCTGCCCGTCGTAGAGGCCCGGGTTGAAGGTGATCCCGCGCTCGCGGAACCACTCGAAGTGCTCGACGCTCCCGTCGCAGTACAGCCGGAGCTTGTCCTCGTCGGCGTTCGGCCCGAGCGCGGCCCGCAGATAGGCGAACATGTTGTCCGCGGTGTCGTCGTACCCGCACGCCCGCTGCACCGGCGTACCCCCGCCGAGGTAGAGCTCGCCGCCGGACATCGCCGACGAACCGCCCGGCCCGCCGGCACGCTCCAGGACCAGCACGTCCGCGCCGGC
>DASQPY010000393.1:0-4288 GCA_035643735.1 Actinoallomurus sp.
CACGGTCGGAAGCACGTTCAACGCTGACGGTTCGGTGCTGGTCCCGGGACAGCAGGAGTTCAACCAGTGCGGCGTCGCGAAGTGGTCCTGCGTGACTGCGCCGAGCAGGTCGATCAACAGCACGTGGGTGGAGCTCGTCGACGGCGTACCGCAGCCGCGTTACCGGGCCGCGTCGGGAACATCGATGGCCGGGCCACACTCGGCGGCCGCGCTGGCGTTGATCATGCAGCGCTTTCCGTACATGACCAACGCGCAGGCGCTCTACACGATGTTCACCACTGGTCGGCAGAACAGCACGATCAACGACGCGGCCGGCAACGCCGTTCCGAATCCCGCCCGCGGACAGATGGTGCAGGTTCCCGACGCACGCAACGGCTGGCACACGCCCAGCCTGCGGGAGGCATTGAAGGGTCCGGGTCAGCTGCTGGGGCCGTTCGACGTCGACACGCAGGGACACAACGACGTGTGGTCGAACGACATCTCCGACGTCGCCATCCGGGCGCGTCAGCAAGAAGATGCCGCCGAAGCGGCCGCCTGGAAGGCGACCAAGGCCGCACGAGGATGGACCCACGGCCTGCCCGCCGGCGCGAGCGACGTCGACAAGTCGGACTACGCCATCGGTACGCGGCGGGAGAAGGCACGCAACGCGCGTGCTCACGAAGGCAGCCTGACCAAGCGTGGCAACGGAATCCTGTTCCTCGCCGGCAATGACGCCTGGCATGGGACGAGCACGGTCCGCGGCGGTGAGCTCTCGGTCGTCGGCTCGCACGCGGGCCCGATCGATGTGCGCGGCGGGACGCTCGGTGGCAGCGGCAGCGTGGCCGGCGGCATCGACGTCGCCGACGGCGCACTGCAGCCCGGTGTCACGGCCAAGGAGGCCAAGTGCGTCGCCGATGAGCACGTCGTCCCCGGCGGTGTCCTGAAGGCGGGAGGGGACGTGCGCATCGGCAGGGACGGTCGTCTCGCCGTGACCGTCTCCGGCGACAGCGACTACACGAGCGTACGGGCTGACGGTGATCTGGGGGTGCAGGGGAACCTGCGCCTGGATGCGCACGGCCCGCTCACTCCGGGCACCGTCCTGACGATCATGAGCGGCAGATCGATCAGCGGCACCTTCCGCGGACTGGCCGAAGGGAGTGTCGTGCAGGCGGACGGCCACAAGTTCAGGGTGTCCTACAAGAACAAGAGCGTGACGCTGACCGTCATGCGCTAGCGACTCTCGCCAGGCCGCCGGCGATCGGCGGCCTGGCGAGAGAGCACTTGTCCATACCGAGAGTCGCTGACAGGCGTCGTCACTTCCGGGTGGAGCGCGAACGCGCGAACGCCTCGAGCTTCACCGGGCTCATCACCCACAGGAGCGTGCGGATGCCCTCCGGCAGAGCCTCGATGTTCAGCAGTGCGAGATCGGTGCCGTCGCGGGAGATCAGAACGCCGGGGCGTCCGTTCACCTCCACCCATTCCACCTCCGCGCCCGGCCAAAAGCGTGGCCCGAAGGCGACGATGAACTTCGCCACGCGGGCGTGGCCGACCACGGGGATCCTCGCGGCCCCCCTGATGCCGTTGCCGTCGGTGTAGCTGACGACGTCTGCGGCGAAGAGGTCCTCCAGAGCGGTGAGGTCGCCTGCCCGGGCGGCGGCGAGGAACACCTTCAGGAGCCGTCGGTGCTCGGCCGTGTCGACGGGTTCGCGCCGTTCGGCGGACAGGCTTTTGCGGGCGCGGCTGACGATCTGGCGGGTGTTGACGGCGCTGATCTGGAGGATGTCGGCGATCTGGTCGTACGGGTAGTCGAAGGCCTCACGGAGGGTGTATGCCGCGCGTTCGGTGGGGTTGAGCTTCTCCAGCAGGAGCAGGACGGCGAACTCCAGCGCCTCGCCGCGTTCGGCCCCCACCGCCGGGTCGGCGCTGGTGTCGACGGGTTCGGGCAGCCAGGGCCCGACGTAGGTCTCGCGTCGTGCCCGGGCGGACTGGGCGACGTTGATGGCCAGGCGGGTGGTGATCCGTGCGAGGAAGGCCGGGGGGTCGACGACGACGGTACGGTCGGTCTTCTGCCAGCGCAGCCAGACCTCCTGGAGGATGTCCTCGGCCTCCGCCACGCTCCCGAGCATGCGGTAGGCGATGCCGAACAGACGTGGGCGCAGCTCCAGGAAGGCAGAGGTGGCCTGGGTGAGTCCGCCGTCCGCTCCTGGCTGTTCTGCGCGCATACACCGCCCGCCCGATCACCGTCCGTCGCTTTCGTCTCAGCTTATCGAGGTCGGTCGGCCGGATCTGCGGCAGGCCGCGGCGGTGGGCCGGGGGGCTCGGCGCCGCGGCCTGCCGGGGGTCGCGCGCACGGAGGGAGAGTCCGGCGTGCGCGACCGGCAGTTCGCGACAGGGGCCTCGCCGCGATCTGCCCGGATGGCGTGCACCGCGGGGTGCACGCCTGGCCTCGAGCCGGGTGACGGCTCGGTCTGTCAGCTATGACCGGACGATCAGCGCTTTTGTGACAGGTACGACCGGCGCCGTCCGCCTCCGCGTCTGGACCGGCGGGATTTACCGGCGAAGGCAGAGATGATCAGCAGGACGTTGACGGCTGCGATCGCCGCGACGACCGCGGCCACGCCGAGCCGCGCTGTCGCGAGCGGCAGGACCAGGATGACGCTGACACCCCCCAGAACCGCAGCGGGATCGACGACGGGCTCGGCCGTGATGGGCGCGTTGACGAGCCAGAGCAACAGGAGCAACACCGCGGCCGGGATCGCGATGGCATAGCAAACGGCCTGGCCTGATGCCCTGACGTCATGTCCGGTCCACTCGACCGTGACCTCAAGACCAGCGCCGAGGGCTGCGAGGGCCGCGAAGATCCCATAGTGGCCGTACCCCCACAGGTACGACCGATGGCGGCGGTCGTCCAGACCCGCGCCGACCGGTGCTAGGAAGTAGAGCCACCAGAAGGCGAACAGCAGGACGAGGCCGGAGACGGCGACGACGACGAGACGAATGCTGATCTCGGCCGCCTCGAGTGCTCCCGTGACGCCTCTGCTGGCGGCGAGAACGCTCTCACCGAGCAGGATGATCGTGAACAGGCCGTAGCGCTCGGCGATGTGGTGCGGGTGCCAGCTGGTGGCCGTGGTCCGTTCCGCCCACCGCGGCACTGCGAGCTCCAGGACGGCCAGGCCGGCGAAGAACGGCACCTGGGTGAGTGACGGCAGGGCGTCGGTTCCTGAGACTACGAGGTACAGCACCCAGCCCACCTGCAGGACGGTGATACCGGTGGCGTACCTCAGCGCGGTGCTGCGTCTGGCCGGGTCCTCGGCGGCGGCCCGCAGCCATTGGGAGACCAGGCCGATCCTCATGACGAGATAGCCGAGTGTGACGATCCGGTAGTCGGAATGGTCGGCAGCGGCGGGTACTCCGGCGGCGAGGACCAGCACACCGGCCATCTGCACCATGGTCAGCAGCCGATAGGGGACGTCATCGGTGTCGTAGGCCGAGGCGAACCAGGTGAAGTTCATCCATGCCCACCAGACCGCGAAGAAGACCTGGAGGAACGGGACGAGCCCGGCCAGACCGTGGCCGTCGGCGACGCTGTGCGCGAGGTGGGTGGTGACGGCCGCGACCGCGACCACGAAGGTCAGGTCGAACAGCAGCTCCAGTGGGCTGGAGACGCGGTGCGGCTCGTCGATCGGCCGCGGACTCATCCGGACCCGGATCCCACTGGTCGCTGATGGCATGAGCTCGCTCCGGTCGCGCTGGAAGGTTCGTCGTCAGGGAGAAAGACAGGACGGCGCCTCGGTCTGTGACGAGCGGATGTCGCCGGGGCTGTCACAGATCGCGGGGCTGTCTTGTCCTAGCTGGTGACCGGCGGCAGACGATGCCCCGGCGTACGAGGAGGGCATGTCATGAAGGTCGTTGTCATCGGCGGTACGGGTCTTGTGGGGTCCAAGGTCGTGGCGAATCTACATGGGCATGGGCATGAGGCGGTGGCGGCGGCGCCGAGCACCGGGGTCAATACCCTTACTGGTGAGGGGCTCGCCGACGTTCTGGCGGGGGCGTCGGTGGTGGTCGACGTGTCGAATTCCCCGTCGTTCGAGGACGGTCCGGTGCTGGAGTTCTTCGAGACGTCCACACGTAACCTGCTGGCCGCCGAGGTGGCCGCGGGCGTCGGGCACCACGTCGCGCTGTCGGTCGTCGGCACCCAGAAGCTGGCCGGTCACGGCTACTTCAAGGCCAAGGAGGCGCAGGAGGCGATCATCCGCGGCGCCTCGATCCCGTACTCGATCGTGCACGCGACGCAGTTCTTCGAGTTCGT
>DASQPY010000394.1:0-3379 GCA_035643735.1 Actinoallomurus sp.
GGCCTTCCGACAGCCCCTTATGGCGTGGCCGGTCAGCTTGGAGTGTCGGCGAGTTGGGTGACGAGGAGGGCGAGCCGCTCCTCCTGAACGTCCGGGGGGATGCGGTCGCTGTCCGACAGGACAGCTATGCCGTGCAACGCGCTCCAGATGACTTGACGATCAGCGTGCTCCTGCTCATCGCGTGACCACTTGTCACGCCGCCCTGGTCGGGTATTCCGTCCACTGACGGACGGGTGAGTCGGGTGCGGTGCCGTTGAGGGCGAAGTGGCGCAGGGCCACGAATTCATCAGGCAGATGTGCTCGCGCACCTCGTCACGCGACCTGGCATCCACTGCCGGCGGGCACGCCCCGTTCGCCGGGGACCCGGCCTCCTTCCTCGCCGCGGTCCTGCCCTTCCTCGGCCGCGCACCGCATATGTGACCCCGGGCGATGGCTGACTACGATCGGAACTGTTCGATTGTCTTCGCATCGTGGCAGGACGTGGGGAGAACCGTGAGCGACCTCCAGGGAGCGGCGGACGGTCGCAAGCCCGTCTTCGGTGCCGAGCGGCGCGTGCGGATCCTCGAGCTGCTGCGCGCGAACGGCACGTTGTCCCTGCGGCAGCTCGCCGAGGCCGTCCAGTCCTCCGAGGTCACCGTGCGCCGTGACGTACGCGCGCTGGAGGCCGACGGGCTGCTGGACCGTCATCACGGCGGTGCGTCCCTTCCGGGTGAGTTGTCCCACGAGCCGACCCACCTGCAGAAGGCGCAGGTCGCGAAGGCGGAGAAGGGGGCGATCGCCGATCTCGCCGTCGCACTCGTGGAGGACGGCGACGCCGTGGTGGTCGGGCCGGGTACCACGACCCACGCTTTCGCGCAGCGGCTGACCGGTCACACCGAGCTGACCGTCGTGACCAACTCGCTGCTCGTGGCGCAGGCCCTGTCGGCCTCGCCGCGCATCGAGGTGGTGATGACCGGCGGCACGCTGCGGGGTCCTGTCCAGGCCCTGGTCGGCAGCGCCGCCGAGCGATCGCTCGCGGGACTGCGGGTGCGCCGCGCCTTCATCTCCGGCAACGGGCTCACCGCCGAGCGCGGCCTCTCGACGCCGAGCATGCAGGTGGCCAGCACGGACAAGGCGCTCGCGGCGTCCGCCGAGGAGGTCGTGGTGCTCGCGGACCACACCAAGATCGGAGTGAACACCATGGTGCAGACGGTGGCCACGGACCGGATCGATCACCTGGTCACGGGCGACGCGGCGCCCCAGGAGGAGCTCCACGAGCTGGGGCTGCGCGGCGTACGGCTCCATGTCGCCCGGCTGCAGGACTGATCGAAAGTGACCGAGACGGCTATCGTTATCGGACCGTTTCTCGATGAGGTGACGACCCGGGTCACGATCGGGGCACGGAACGGGCGAACGCGGGAGGAGTCTCGTGGTACACCAAGCCCTCGAAGCCGCCGCGGTCGTGAAGGCGTTTCCCGGCGTGCTCGCCCTCGACCATGTCTCACTCTCCCTCGCGCGCGGCGAGGTGCACGCCCTCGCCGGTGAGAACGGCGCCGGCAAGTCCACGCTCGTGAAGGTCCTCACCGGCGTCCACCGCCTGGACGGGGGCCGGCTCCGCCGTCTCGGCGATCCGCTGAGGCTCGACGGCCCTCTCGACGCGCGGCGGGCCGGGATCAGGGCCGTCTACCAGGACGACAACGCGATCCCCTCGATGAGTGTCGCCCGCAACCTGTTCCTCGGCGAGGAGCCTCGCGGGCGGTTCGGCCTCATCGACACCGCCCGGATGCACGACCGGGCCACCGGCATCCTGCGCGCGTACGGCCTGCGCGCCGACGTGCGCCGGCCGCTGGGATCGCTCGGCGCGGGCGCGCAGAAGCTCGTGGCGCTCGCCAGGGCGGTGACCGGCGGCGCGCAGGTGATCGTCATGGATGAGCCCACCGCGGTGATGGAGCCGCCGGAGGTGCGGACGCTGTTCCGTGTCATCGGCGAGCTGCGCGAACAGAAACGGTCCGTGCTGTACGTGAGTCACCGGCTGGAAGAGCTGTATGAGATCTGCGACCAGGTCACCCTCCTGCGGGAGGGCAGGGTCGTGCACACCGGGCCGCTGACCGCCCTGGGCCGTCGTGGCCTCGTGTCGCTCATGCTCGGCCGGCCCCCCGCCCGGCCGCCGGCGGCCCAGCAGGCCGGGGCACACGAGCGTCCCGACGACCCGCCTTACCTGCGGGCCACCGGACTGACCCGGCGGCACGCTCTCGCCGACGTCTCGATCGAGCTCCGCCAGGGCGAGGTGCTCGGGCTCGGCGGGCTCCTCGGCGCCGGCCGTACGGAGACGGCCAAGGCGATCGCCGGCGCGCTGACGCTGGACGCCGGGCAGGTGACGGTCGCGGGCGCCCCTCTGCGCAACCGCTCCATCACCGGGGCCATCCGCGCCGGTGTCAGCCTGCTCCCGGAGAACCGCAAGACCGAGGGCATCATCCCGAGCCTGTCGATCCGCGACAACATCAGCCTGGCCGCATTGCCTCGCCTGTCGCGGTTCGGCTTCGTCTCCGGCGCCCGCATCGACCGGATGGTCGGCACGTTCATGCGGCGGCTGAAGATCAAGGCGACCTCGCCGCACCAGAAGGTCGCGGAGCTGTCCAGCGGCAACCAGCAGAAGGTGCTGCTGGCCCGCTGGCTCGCCATGCGGCCGAAGGTCCTCCTGCTCGACGAACCGACCCGCGGCATCGACGTCGGGGCGAAGGCCGAGCTTCAGGACCTCCTGGACGAGCTGGCCGTGGACGGTCTCGCGATCCTGCTGATCTCTTCGGATCTGGAGGAGCTGGTCAACGGCTGCGACCGCGTCGTGGTCCTGCGCGACGGCGCCGTCGCGGGCGAGCTGACCGGTCTCGACGTCACCGAGGAGGGCATCATCGCCGCGATGGCCTCGGCGGGCACGCGCGTCAGAAACTGAGCGTCAGTTCGAGGATGCGGCTTGCCGGCCAGGGGTGGCCGGCGGTTCCGCGATGCCGATGAAGTTCCCGGCCACGGGCCGGATACGGACCGACCACCCCCACGCCGTGAGGTCGTCCGTGAGCGGCTGGACATCGTGGAACACCTTCACGATGCGGTACTGGCTGCCGTCATCGAGCCGGCGCAGCACCGCCGGGGCCGGCTGGTCCGCCAGGACTTCCTCCTCCGCGGCCATGACGGGGCCATTGTCGACGAAGATCGCTTTGCCGCCCGGCGCGAGCGCGGCGGCGACGGTGTTCCAGAAGCCGGGCAAACGCGCCGGCGGGACGTGGGAGAGCCAGAAGGCGAAGAAAACGGTGTCGTAGCGTCGCGGCGGCTGCCACTCGAACAGGTCGGCCTCAAGGAACTGGACGGTGGGGGACGCGGTACGCGCGCGGGCGAGGGTCAGCAC
>DASQPY010000395.1:0-4826 GCA_035643735.1 Actinoallomurus sp.
GCCGGTGCCGGCCTTCACCAGCCCGGCTTCCTGCGCGAAGGCGAAGAGGTCGGCGGAGATCCGCTTGTTGTACGTGCGGCAGAAGTCGTACAGCACCTGGTTCGTACGGCCGCGCCACCAGACGACCACGAACGCGGGCCGCTGGTGGTAGATCGTGACGAACGCCCGCATGGTCGCCGTCACGATCGTCCGTACGGAGACGTTCTCCAGTGCGCCCACCGCCGTCGCCACCGCCGCGTCCATCTCGCCGGTGTCCCTCTCCACCAGCGCCAGCAGGATCTCGTCCTTGTCCCCGAAGTACTGGTACAACGACGCGACCGGCACACCCGCCCGCTCCGCGACGGACCGGGTGCTCAAGGCGCCCAGGCCCTCCTCGACGATGATCTCCGCCGCCGCGTCGAGGATCCGCCGGACACGTTCCCGGCTGCGGCGCTGCACCGGCGCCCTGCGTATCCCCGCGTTCGCGCTTGCCGCTGTCACGCGAACAAGTGTACAAATACTGAAGCTGACTCTGGTTCACCTTTTTAACCCCCCGAAACGGCTCCCGCCCTGACGACTGATGAGAATGGCTTCACGACGATTCCACGGGGCGGCCTGACCTCCAGCCACTGGAAAGGGTCCTCAGTGGACTTCCCACGCTCCAACCCGAGCGCTCTCCTGACGATGACCTCCGTCAAAATCGTCATCGGAGGTGGCTTCGGGGTGGGCAAGACGACTTTCGTCGGGTCGGTGTCGGAGATCATGCCGCTGACCACGGAGGCCGTGATGACCCAGGCCAGCAGCGAGGTCGACGACATCATCGCGGTCCCGGACAAGACGACCACGACCGTCGCGATGGACTTCGGCCGGATCAGTCTCGACCGGGAGCTCATCCTCTATCTGTTCGGCACGCCCGGGCAGCACCGGTTCTGGTTCATGTGGGACGACCTGGTGAAGGGCGCGATCGGCGCCGTCGTGCTGGTGGACGTCCGCCGGGTCGCCGACTCCTTCGCCACGGTCGACTACTTCGAGGAGTCAGGGGTGCCCTTCATCGTGGGCATCAACCGCTTCGACGGCGCACAGACCCACGCCATCGAGGACGTACGGGAGGCGCTCACGATCGGCCCGCACGTGCCGATCGTGACCTGCGACGCGCGCGACCGCGAATCGACCAAGGCGACGCTCATCACCCTCATCGACCACGCGATGTCCATGCGCGAGCAGAACCTCCCCATCAGCCGCTGACCCCAAAGCCCGCGACGATCGCGGCATCCGGTAGGCAGTCGCCCCTTCTGTCCTTAGTTTGAGGCCATGAACCGCGGCCGAGATCTGTGTACGTGGGCCGGCATCGGGGCTGGGGGGATCGCGATGGCGGCTCTTGTCGGCGGGTGCTCCGAGTCCGGACACGTACCTCGGACACCGTCAGGGAGTCCGGCCGCCGCCCCGCCCGGCGCCTCGGCATCGGCCGATCCCGGCACCGGCAGTGTCGAGCATCCCTTCCAGGCGGGGTGCTCCCGCAGCATCAGAACCCCGGAGCCGGTCCAGCACGCGGACTTCGCCGCCGGTCTCCTCCACTACGGCTCCGCGGCATCGTGGGCCACGATGCCGCCGCCGGCCGATGTCAGACTGCCGGACGGCCGATACCCGCTCCCGGGACCAGGCGGCGTCTCCCCGGTAATGGCCGTCCTCGGGCGGCCGAATATCCGGGCGACGACGGCGACCGCCGGCGCTAGTTTTCGATGACGATGAACCCGATCGGCGACAACGACATTCGCGGCTGTTTCGTCAACTGTTCCAAGGGCGCGGCGAAACGCATCAACCTGCCCCGGCCGAAGGACGACCGGACTCGCAGTGCGGTATGAGGAGTCCCTCCCCCTGGAGGACAGAGCCGCCAGCCGCTCGGCCGCCGTCGACGGGAACACCGGGACCCGGTGGTCGAGCGCCGCCGGCGACCCGCAGTGGCTCCAGGTCGATCTCGGCGGCTCCGCCACCGTCAGCCAGGTCGTCCTCAACTGGGAGGCCGCGTACGCGACGGCCTTCCAGGTCCAGATCTCCGCCGACGGCGCCGCCTGGACGACCATCTACAGCACCACCACCGGCACCGGCGGGACGCAGACGCTGACCGTCTCCGGCACCGGGCGCTACGTCCGGATGTACGGAACGGCACGCGCGACGCAGTGGGGCTACTCCCTGTGGGAGTTCCAGGTGTACGGGTCGAGCGGTTCGGCACCCCCGCCGAGCACGACACCGATCTCCGCGTTCAAGCAGGTGTCGGCCTCCTCGACGGAGGGTGGCAACGCGCCCGCGGCGGCGCTGGACGGCCGTACGAACACCCGCTGGTCCAGCCTCGCCACCGACGACCAGTGGCTGCAGGTCGATCTGGGCGGCCCCGCCACGATCAGCGGTGCCACGCTCATCTGGGAGAACGCCTACGCCACCGGCTACCGCATCGAGGTGTCCGACAACGGCATGGCCTGGTCCACCGTCTACACGACGACGACGGGCAAGGGCGGCACCGAGAACCTCGACATCTCCGGCAAGGGCCGCTACGTACGCTTCCACGGCACGGCGAGAGCCACCGGGTACGGCTACTCGCTCTGGGAGTTCCAGATCTTCGGGTCGGTCGACGCGTCGGTCGGCAACCCGCCGCTGCTCTCGGCGCCGGCCAAGGCCCCCGGCACCACCGGCCAGTTCGCGCTGACGACGCCGGCCGACCATGCCATGGTCACCGACACCCGTCGCCCGATGCTGGCCTGGGCCTCCGTACCCGCCGCCGCGCACTACGAGGTGTGGATCAACGTCAGCCGCACCGACTACGACTTCGCCGCCTCCGGCAGCCTGCTGGACCTCTACACCAAGGTGGCCGAGCCCACGGGCACCAGCTACACGCCGACCTGGGACATCACCGACCGCTGGACGTACAAGTGGTTCGTGGTCTCGGTGAGCGGTTCGGGCGCCAGGACCACCTCCGGGATCCGCACCTTCAGCCTCTATCTCCCCGCCATCAAGGCGGCCGGTGACGGCGTCGACATCGTGGGCGGCGCGCGGGACCTCAACAAGAACGGGACGATCGAGCCGTACGAGAACTGGCGACAGCCCGTCGAGACGCGGGTGTCCGACCTCCTCGGCAGGATGACTCCCGAGGAGAAGGCGTACCAGATGTTCTACAACGCCCAGGCGTATCCCCTGTCGGGCTGGCACTTCGGCCCGGCGCAGCCGAACGACCTGGACAACGTGCTGATCGCCGCCGCGGGAACCCGCCTCGGCATCCCCCCGGTCTCCGCGGGCGACACCATCTCCGGGTACCAGACCACGTACCCGCTGCAGAGCGCGCTGGCCGCCGGCAAGGACTACCCGCTCGACTACAGGCTCGGTGACATGCAGCGCCGCGAGGAACTCGAGGTCGGCGCGCGCGGCGTGCTCGGGCCGCTCGCCGAGGTCGGCACCAAGGTGCTCTACCCCCGCATCCAGGAGGGCAACGGCGAGAACGCCGACGTCGCGGCGGCTCAGGTACGCGCGCTGGTCGCCGGTCTGCAGGGTGGGCCGGAGCTCAACCCGGGCTCGGTCCTCGCGACCGTCAAGCACTGGCCGGGAGAGGGCGCCGGCGGCGAGGCGGGCATCGTGTACGACGGAGTGACGATCAAGTACCACATGATCCCGTGGCGGGCCGCGCTCGATGCCGGAGCCGTCAACATCATGCCCGGCTACGCGGGCAGCTCGTTCCTCGACCCGGGCTGGCCCGGCGCGGGCAACAGCAAGCCCATCCTCGACTACCTGCGCGACAACCTGGGCTACACCGGCCTCATCACGACCGACTGGCTGCCGTCCGACGCGTGGGTCAGCGCGGCGAACGCCGGCTCCGACGTGATGGGCGGGGCCGACCCGGGCGCGGCCGGGTTCTCGATCGCGAGCTTCCTGGGCAGCGTGCCGATGTCGAGGATCAACGACGCGGTGACCCGGATCCTGCGGTTGAAGTTCGAGCTCGGCGTCTTCGATCGTCCGTACGGCGATCCGGTCAACGGCCCGTACCGCTTCCACCAGCCGTCCTACACGGCGCTCGCCAACCAGGCCGCGCGCGAGTCCCTCACCCTGCTCAAGAACGGCAACGGCGTGCTTCCGCTCAAGCTCAAGGCGGGTGACAACATCGTCGTGGCCGGCCCGCGTGCCACCGACGGCGCCGCCTGCTGCGTCTGGACGAGCTACTTCCATCCCGACTACGGCTCGCTGAACATCCTGGACGCGATCAAGGCCCGTGCCGCGAAGGACGGCGTCAACGTCTACTCCGGCAGCGGGCCCTCGCCCAAGCTGGCCGTCGTGGCGGTAGGTGAGCCGAGTTACACGCACGCCACCTCGTGGGTGAAGGAGCAGCCCTACCTGCCGCCGGACCAGGTCGCCATCATCCAGAACTTCCACGACCAGGGAATCCCGGTCGTCGTGGTCATGGACCTCCCCCGGCCGACGGTGATCTCGGACTGGAACGGCATCGCCGACGCCATCGTGATGACCTATCGCGGCGGCGAGGAGGTCGGCCCTGCCACGGCATCCCTGCTCTTCGGCGACTACACCCCGCGCGGGAAGCTGCCGTGGCAGCTCCCGCGCAGCGTCGACCAGATCCTGAAGCCGGGCGGCACCGACACCCCCGCCGACGCCGTCGAGGACTGGGCGCTCCCGTACGACCTGGGCGCGACCACCGCCGAGCGGACCGACATCCGCGCGAAGATCGACGCCGGTCAGTCGCCGCCCACCACCTACGGAAACCCGCTCTATCCCTACGGCGCCGGCCTCCAGGGCTGGTAGAACGCGTCCCCTCCAGGACGGACTGAGGGCCTTCTCGTCGCGTTGCGGAT
>DASQPY010000396.1:0-5110 GCA_035643735.1 Actinoallomurus sp.
CACCGCGCCGGGGTGGACGTCCATCTGGTCGCGCGCGGTCCTCACCTGGAGGCGATCCGGCGGGACGGCGTACGCGTGCTCAGCCCGCGCGGAGACTTCGCCGCCCGTCCCCCGGCCACCGACGACCCCCGCGAGATCGGACCGGTCGACCATGTCTTCCTCGGTCTCAAGGCCAACGCCTACGCCGGCTGCGGCCCGATGCTCGATCCCCTTACGAACGCCGGCACCGCGGTCATCGCGGCGCAGAACGGCATCCCGTGGTGGTACTTCCACAAGCTGGCCGGCCCCCACGAGGGGTACCGCATCGAGACCGTCGATCCCGGCGGTGCCGTGACGGCCACGATCCCGCCCGAGCGAGCGATCGGCTGCGTCGTCTACGCCGCCACCGAGATCGCCGCCCCAGGCGTGATCCAGCACCTGGAGGGCACCCGCTTCTCCATCGGCGAGCCGGACGGCACCATCTCCCCGCGTTGCGCCGCCTTCAGTGAGGCGATGGTGGCCGGCGGGCTCAAGTGCCCGGTCGAGCCGGATCTGCGACAGGACATCTGGATCAAGCTCATGGGCAACATCGCGTTCAACCCGATCAGCGCGCTCAGCCGGGCGACGATGATCGAGATCTGCCGGCACCGCGACACCCGCGAGCTCGTCATCACGATGATGCGCGAGACACTCGACGTCGCCGAGCGTCTCGGCTGCCGCCCGGAGATCTCCATCGACCGGCGGCTGGCCGGCGCCGAGCGGGCCGGCCACCACAAGACCTCGACGCTCCAGGACCTGGAGAAGGGCAAGCCCCTCGAGCTGGACGTGATCCTGGGCGCGGTGGTCGAGCTCGCGGACCTCACCGGCACGCGCGTCCCCACCCTGCGGGCCGTCAACGCCGTCGCGGGCCTCATCAACGAAAAGATCATCGGCGCCGCCGAGCGCGCCGTCCCCGCGTGACCGACAAGGAGCAGATCATGCGTTACACCCGTCTCACCGAGCCCCTCGTCCGTGACCACGGCGAACTGCGCCCCGCCACGTGGGAGGAGGCCCTCGACCGCGCGGCCGAGGGCTTCGCCCGCAACGTCGAGGCCCACGGCCCGGACGCGTTCGGCATGTTCTCCTGCTCGCGCGCGACGAACGAGATGAACTACGTCGCGCAGAAGTTCGTGCGGCAGGTCATCGGGACCAACAACATCGACTCCTGCAACCGCACTTGACACGCTCCCAGCGTCGCCGGTCTGGCGGCAGTGTTCGGTGCCGGGGGTGGCACCTCGTCGTACCAGGAGATCGAAGAGACCGACCTCATCATCTTGTGGGGATCGAACTCCCGGGAGACACACCCCATCTTCTTCCACCACGTCCTGAAGGGAGTGCGTAACGGAGCACGGCTGTTCGTCGTCGATCCGCGCCGTACCAGCTCGGCCGAGTGGGCCGACGGCTGGCTCGGGCTCGACATCGGCACCGACATCCCACTGGCGAACGCCGTCGCCCGCGAGATCATCCACGCGGGGCTGGTCAACGAGGCCTTCGTCGACCGGGCCACCACCGGCTTCGCCGAGCTGGCCGCCGCCGTCGAGCCGTGGACCCTCGCGGTCGCCGAGCGGGAGACCGGTGTACCGGCCGAGGCCATCAGGGAGCTGGCGCACGCCTACGCACGCGCCGACCGGGCGCAGCTGTGCTGGACCCTTGGCATCACCGAGCACCACAACGCCACCGACAACGTCCGGGCACTGATCAACCTGTCGCTGCTCACCGGGCACGTCGGCCGCTACGGCTCCGGAGTCAACCCGCTGCGCGGGCAGAACAACGTCCAGGGCGGCGGCGACATGGGCGCCATCCCGAACCGGATGCCCGGCTTCCAGGACATCCTCGACCCGGAGGTACGGGCCAGGTTCGGCGCCGCGTACGGCCGGGAGATCCAGCCGCGCTACGGCATGCACCTGACCCAGATGCTGGAGGCGATGGACCGGCGCGAGCTGACCACGGCCTACTGCGTCGGGGAGAACCCGGCGCAGTCCGAGGCGGACTCCGGCCACACCGTCAAGCGGCTGAGCGACCTGGACCACCTGGTGGTGCAGGACATCTTCCTGACCAAGACCGCCCAGCTGGCCGACGTCGTGCTGCCGGCCAGCGCCGCCTGGTGCGAGACCGAGGGCACGGTGACCAACAGTGAGCGGAGGGTGCAGCGGGTCCGCAAGGCGCTCGACCCGCCCGGGCAGGCGCGTGACGACATCACGATCATCTCCGACCTGGCCCGGCGCCTCGGGCACGACTGGGGCGCCTCGTCCGCCGAGGAGATCTGGGCGGAGGTACGGTCCCTGGCGCCCATCTTCGCCGGCATGAGCTACCCACGGCTGGAGGAGCTGAAGGGCATCCAGTGGCCGTGCTTCCAGGAGGACCGGCTCGAACCGCCGTACCTGCACGGACGGCTCTGGGAGACGGACCCGGCCCGGCGCGGTGCACCCGCGCCGTTCGGGATCGTCGAACACCGGCTCCCGGTGGACGTCCTCGACGAGGACTACCCGCTACGGCTGACCACCGGCCGGCGGCTGGACGGCTACAACACCGGGGTCCAGTCGGGCGGCCTGTACGCGCCGACACGGCGCGAGGAGGCGATCGACCTGTCCCCCGAGGACGCCCGGCGGCTGGGCCTGTCCGTCGGCGAGATGGTGCGGATCAGCTCACGGCGCGCCTCGGTGACCGCGCCGGTGGCCGTCGACCCGGCGCTCCGGCCCGGACTGGCGTTCATGACCCCGCACTCCCCGGACGAGGTGGACACCAACAGCCTGACCATCGAGGCCACCGACCCCGTCGCCGGTACCTCCGAGTACAAGGCGACGGCGATACGCGTCGAGAAGGTCGCCGAGACGAACGGAGGGTGATCGGACACCGGCCATTGCCGGGAGACGGCGACCTGGCATACGGTAAATTGCATACAGTATCCTTGCCAGTGAGGACCGACATGGCGAAGAAGAACGCCCGTGCGCCGTACCTGCGCCTGACCCACCCGCTGGTCCGTGACGCCGGAGAGCTCCGGCCCGCCACCTGGGCGGAGGCCCTCGACCGAGCCGCCGAGGGCTTCCGCCGCAACGTCGAGCGGCACGGGCCGGACGCCTTCGGGATGTTCTCCTGCGCCCGTGCGACCAACGAGATGAACTTCGTCGCGCAGAAGTTCACCCGCGTGGTGATCGGCACCAACAACGTCGACTCGTGCAACCGGACCTGTCACGCCCCCAGCGTGGCCGGTCTGGCGGCCGCCTTCGGCAGCGGCGGCGGCACCTCGTCGTACCAGGAGATCGAGGACACCGACCTCATCGTCATGTGGGGATCCAGCGCGCGTGAGGCGCATCCGATCTTTTTCCAGCACGTGCTCAAGGCGATCCGCCGGGGCGCCCGCGTGTTCGCGGTCGACCCGAGGCGCACCAGCACGGCGCGATGGGCGGACCGCTGGCTCGGCCTGAACGTCGGCACGGACATCCCGCTCGCGAACGCGATCGCCCGCGAGATCATCCACGCCGGCCTGCACAACACCACGTTCATCGAGCGCGGCACCACGGGGTTCGCGGAGTTCGCCGCGTCCGTCGAGCCCTGGACCCTGGAGGCCGCCGAGCAGGTGACCGGTGTCCCCGCCGAGGCCATCAGGGAGCTGGCGCACGCCTACGCACGCGCCGAGCGCGCCCAGCTGTGCTGGACCCTCGGCATCACCGAGCACCACAACGCCACCGACAACGTCCGGGCACTGATCAACCTGTCGCTGCTCACCGGGCACGTCGGCCGCTACGGCTCCGGACTCAACCCGCTGCGGGGACAGAACAACGTCCAGGGCGGCGGCGACATGGGCGCCATCCCCGATCGCCTCGCCGGATTCCAGGACATCCTCGACCGGCAGGTACGGGAGCGGTTCGGCCGGGCGTGGGGGACGGAGATCCAGCCGCGGTACGGGCTCAACCTCACCGACATGCTGGCCGCGATGGGCGAGGGCCGGCTGACGGCCGCGTACATCATCGGAGAGAACCCGACCCAGTCCGAGGCGGACGCCGAGCACACCGTCAAGCGGCTCGGCCGGCTCGACCACCTGGTGGTCCAGGACATCTTCCTCACCAAGACCGCGCGGATGGCCGACGTCGTCCTGCCCGCCAGCGCCGCCTGGTGCGAGTCGGACGGCACGATGACCAACAGCGAACGCCGCGTACAGCGGGTCCGCAAGGCGCTCGACCCGCCGGGCGACGCCCGCGACGACATCGACATCCTGTGCGAGCTGGCCCGACGGCTCGGGCACGACTGGCACTACGACACCGCCGAGGACATCTGGGACGAGGTCAGGTCGCTGTCCCCCATCCATGCGGGGATGAGCTACTCGCGGCTGGAGGACCTCCAGGGGCTCCAGTGGCCCTGCTACTCCGAGGACCGCGTGGAGCCCTCGTTCCTGCACGCGCGGCTGTGGGAGACCGACCCGGAGGCGCGCGGCAGACCCGCGCCCTTCGCGGTGCTCCGCCACTCACCGCCGGTCGACCTGCTCGACGAGGAGTTCCCCCTGCGCATGACCACCGGGCGCAGGCTCGACTGCTACAACACCGGTGTCCAGTCCGGCGGATTCGCCTCACCGCTGCGCCGGGGCGAGAACATCGAGCTGTCCCCCGAGGACGCCCTGCGGCTCGGCGTCACACCGGGTGAGGAGGTCCGCGTCTCGTCCAGGCGCGGAACGGTCACCGCCCCGGTCTTCGTCGACCCGGCCCTGCGGCCGGGCCTGGTCTTCATGACCATGCACTTTCCCGACGAGGTGGACACCAACAGCCTGACCATCGAGGCCACCGACCCGATCGCCGGCACCGCCGAGTACAAGGCCACCGCCGTACGGGTCGAGAGGCTGCGCCAGCCCGTGGGAGGGAACTGACCATGGATCTACGCTTTCGCGACGTGGCGCCCACCGACGAGGAACGCGAGGCGGTCGACGCCCTGCTCGGCCCGCCGTCCTCGGCCTGGGACGGCGGCAGCCGCGACGCCATCCGGATCGCCCGTGGCGGGCACGCGGCGCGGGAGCGGCGGGACCTGCTGCTTCCCGCGCTGCACGCGGTCAACGACCGGGTGGGCTGGATCAGCGAGGGCGCCCTGGACTACATCTGCCGGC
>DASQPY010000397.1:0-4987 GCA_035643735.1 Actinoallomurus sp.
CCATGAGCGGTCACATCGGGCCCCTGCGTTTCGGTGGCTGGGACCTTTCGGATCGCCGAGGCCGTTCCGGTCCGAAGTACGCCATCGGCCGGGTGATCTGGCTCGCGGCCCTGGCCGTCACCGCGATCCTCGTCCTCGGCATCGCGCTCACCTGGGCGAAGGCCAACCCCGGCAACGACATCGTCAACGCCGTCATGCGGGCGGGTACCTGGCTGGCGACACCGTTCCACGGCCTCTTCCACGACCCGACCGCGCGCGAACGGCTGACCGAGAACTGGCTGGTCGCCGGTGGCACCTACCTCGTCGGTGGCGGGCTCCTCTCCTGGCTCGTGGGCCGCTGAACGCCGTTTCTGCCGTATTTGTGTTAGATAACGCCGTTCATGCTCGCGTGCGCTCCCTACCCGCTGTTAGCTTCAGGCCCATGACCACGCTGGATACCTTCATCGACGCCCTGCCCAAAGTCGAACTTCACGTTCACCTGGTCGGTTCGGCCAGCCTGCCGACCGTGCTCCAACTCGCCCGCCGGCACACCGGCCACCAGGTGCCGACCGACGAGGAAGCCCTGCGGAAGTTCTATGAGTTCCGCGACTTCCCGCACTTCGCCGAGGTCTACTTCGCGGTCAACGGCCTCGTACGCGAGCCGGAGGACGTCGCGGCCCTCGTCGTCGGCGCGGCCCGCGACCTCGCGGCGCAGAACGTCCGTTACGTGGAGCTGACCGTCACGCCGTTCTCGCACGTCATCGCCATGGGCATGCCCGTGAAGGCCGTCACCGAGGCGCTCGACGTCGCGGCGCGTGAGGTCGCGGACCAGATCCAGGTCGCCTATGTCTTCGACATCCCCGGCGAGTTCGGGAACGAGGCGGCGCGTTTCACGATCGACCACGCGCTCTCACAGCCGCCGGAGAACCTCGTCGGCTTCGGCATCGGCGGCATCGAGCAGGACCGGGCCGGGCACGAGGAGGCGATCCGCGACGCCTTCCGCGCCGCCGTCGCCGCGGGCCTGCACAGCGTGCCGCACGCGGGCGAGATGAGCGGGCCGGAGACGATCTGGGAGGCCATCCGCGGCCTGTCCGCCGAGCGGATCGGGCATGGCATCCGCTGCGTCGAGGACCCGGCCCTGATGGCCTACCTCCGCGAGACGCAGCTGCCCCTGGAGGTGTGCCCGACGTCCAACGTGTGCACCCGTCAGGTGTCCTCCATCGCGGCCCACCCGCTACCCCGGCTGATCGAAGAGGGCTTGTACGTCACGCTGAACAGCGACGACCCGCCCATGTTCGGCACCACGCTGACCGGGGAGTACCGGACCGTCGCGTACGACCTGGGGGTCGGAGCCGAAGGGCTCGCCGAATTGGCACGCAACGGCGTACGCGCGTCCTACCTCCCCGAGGAGCGCAAGGCGGTGCTCCTCGGAGAGATCGACGCGGTGACCTCGGCCACGGTCAGTCCTCGATGATGGTGCCGAGGCGCTCCATCGTCTCGATGTACTCCTCGACCACCTCGTACATCACTCTCGAGACGGGCTTCACCTGGTTCATGCTGCCGACGATCTGACCGACCGGGTAGGTCGTCAGCTCGCCGGCGCCGGTCCGGTTGATCCGCTTGAGCGCGTCCGAGATGAGCATGAACTGCATGGGCATCGGCAGCGTGCCGGGCGACTCGGCCGACTCCCACGCGTCGGTCCACGCGGTCTTGAGCATCCGGGCGGGCTTGCCGGTCCACGACCGCGACCGCACGGTGTCGCGTGAGGTCGCACTCAGCATCCGGTCGCGAGACGCCTCGGGGGTGTCGGCCTCCTCGACGGTGAGCCAGATCGAGCCGGTCCACACGCCCTCGGCGCCGAGCGCGAGCCCGGCGGCCATCTGACGGCCCCGGCCGATGCCGCCCGCGGCGAGCACCATGGTGTCCGGGCCGACGGCGTCGACCACCTCGGGGATGAGCACCATCGTGGAGATCTCGCCGGTGTGGCCGCCCGCCTCGGTGCCCTGGGCGACGATGATGTCGACCCCCACCTCGACCTGTTTGCGGGCGTGCCGGGCGCTGCTGGCCAGCCCGGCGACCGTCACGCCCTGCCGGTGTGCCTCCTCGACCACGTCCGCCGGGGGCGGGCCGAGCGCGCTGGCGAGCAGCGCGATCGGGTGCTTGAACGCCACCTCGACCTGCGGGCGGGCGGTGGCGTCGGTCCAGCCCAAGAGGTAGTGACCGGCCCCCTCCTCCGTCAGCGGGTCGATGCCATGGCTCTCGAGCAGCTCGTTGACGAAGCGGCGGTGTCCCTCGGGGATCATGCCCTGGAGCCGGCTCAGCAGCTCACCGGCGTCGCCGAGGTCCGCGCCCTCATACTTGGCCGGCATGACGACGTCGACGCCGTACGGCTTGCCGCCGACGTGGTCGTCGATCCAGGCGAGCTCGGTCTCGAGCTCCTCGGGGGTGAAGTACAGGGCGCCGAGGACGCCCATGCCGCCGGCGCGGCTCACTGCCGCGACGACGTCGCGGCAGTGACTGAACGCAAAGATCGGATACTCGATCCCGAAAAGCTCCGTTACCCGTGTCCGCACCTCCGTACAGTACGCACGCGACGCACAGAACTGCAACGCGTTCTACTTCATGTCTGACGTGAATCACAGGGGCGGATCGGCACGGGGGACGTTCAGGCTCCGGCTCGCGCTCCGGAGGACTCGAGCCGGCCGAGCTTGGTCTTGCGTGTCTCCTCGAAGACCACCGACGTACGGAATCCGGCGATGTCACGCCGGCTGCTGAGCCGGTCGACCAGAAAGGCGTGCAGGTGGTCGAGGTCCTGCACCCCGACGTGCACCAGGAAGTCATCGTCCCCCGCGACGACGAACACGCTGATCACCTCCGGCAGCCGGGACGCGAACTCCTTGAAGCCGTCGATGGCCGCACGGGCGGGCGTACGCAGCTTGACGGCGACCAGGGCCTGCACTCCCCGGTTCAGCGCGCCCAGGCTGATGTCGGCGTGGTAGCCACGGATCACGCCGCGGCGGGTGAGTACCCGGATCCGCTCCAGACAGGGCGACGGCGCGATGCCGAGCCGGCGTGCGAGCTCACGGTTGGACAGCCGGGCATCTGTTTGAAGAAGGTCCATGATTTTGGTGTCGATTTCGTCCATGTTCGGATTTTGGCATGCATTCCAGGCAATCGTTCGGCTGATGACCGCTACGACGATCCTACTGACTACCTTTCTCCCGTCGTACTGACCATCGGGGGAAACATCATGACGTTGTCGACACGCACAGGCCCGGCCGAGCGGCTGCCCGGACCTGAACACGGGCACCGGCTCGGCGGGCGCAGGGGACCGCGCTTCTCGTCGGTGCCGTACTCGGGCCTGGCGCGCTGGCGCTGCCGCACCTGGCGGCGGACGCCGCCGGGCCCGCCTCAATCGTGGCCTGGGCCGCGTTGCTGGTCATCAGCGCACCGGTGGCGCTCACCTTCGCGGCGCTGGGTGGGCGCTTCCCCGACGGCGGCGGAGTGGCCACGTTCGCCGGGCGGGCGTTCGGGCCCGGCACCGCCGCGATCGTGGGCTGGTGTTTCTTCGCGTCCGTCCCCCTGGGCGTGCTGTCGGGTGCGCTGATCGGCGGCGACTACGTCGCCTCGGCCGTCGGCGTGGGCGCCCCATGGCCGGTGGTGGTCGCGATGGCGTTGCTCGCGGGTGCCTACGTCACCAACCACGGGGGGCTCCGCATGTCCGGCCGACTGCAACTCGTTCTCGTTTCGGTGCTGGTGGTGCTCCTGGCCGTCGCGATCCTCGCGTCCGGACCGGACGTACGGAGGGGGAACTTCACCCCGTTCACGCCGCACGGCGTGGCCGGCGTCGTACCGCGGCCGGGCTGTTGTTCTTCGCCTTCGCCGGGTGGGAGGCGGTCAGCCATCTGTCGGCCGACTTCGCCGATCCGGGGCGTTCGCTGCCGCGGGCCACCGTGCTGGCCCTGCTCATCGTCGGCACGCTCTACCTCGGGTTGGCGATCACGGTGGTCGGCGCACTCGGCGACCAGGCCGCCGCCTCGCCGGTGCCGCTGTCGCTGCTCCTGCAAGAGGGGGTCGGTGACCTGGCGCGAGAGACCACGGGCGTGGTGGCCGTCATCCTGACCTTCATCGCCGTCAACACCTACATCGCGGGAGGCGCGAAGCTCGGCGCGGCACTGGCCCGTGACGGAGCGCTGCCCACGGGGCTCGCCGGTGGTGCGGCGGCCGGGCAGGTTCCGCACCGCAGCCTTCTCGTGCTGGCGAGCATGACCGGCCTGGTGACCGTGGTCGTCATCCCGTCGGGGTTCGGCCTGGACACGCTCATGCGCGCGACCGCTGCCTGCCTGGCGGCCGTGACTCTTGTCGGCATGGCCGCCGCCATGCGGCTCCTGCCGCGCGGCGGTCGCCGCCACGGCCGTGCGATCGCCGGATCAGCCACGGTCTCCACCGGCCTGATGTTGCTCTCGTGCGGTCTCTTCCTTCTCGTCCCTGCCGCCATCGCCGCGGTGGGAGCCCTGGTGGTCCACGGACGCGGTCGAGGACGGGAGAAGCGCCGGCCGCCCGAGCACGATTCCGCGCGCAGCCTGCCCAACTCGACTCGGTCGCGAATCGATCTAGGGTGTGGACGCCGATATGACCCGTTGTTAACTTTCGCGCCGGGGCTCACGCTGAGAGCCGCGTACGGAGGGCCGACGCGGATGACCGAAGCGATCGGAGCGGTCCGTGGTAAGGCCGGTCCGCCAACGGCGGCGGGACCGGTCGGCGGACTTTCGGCCCATGCCCTCGTGGACCGTGGACCACTGATCGCGGGGGCGCGCGAACATCTCGCCGGCGGCGGGAGCGTGCTCCTGACCGGGCCGGCGGGTATCGGCAAGTCGACGTTACTGTCCGCCCTGGCCGGAGAGGTCGCCGACCACCAGGTGCTGCACTGCTCGCTGTCGGAGACCGAACGCCATCTGCCCTTCCTCGGCCTGATCGACCTGCTGGCCGAGACCGGCGACGACGTGCT
>DASQPY010000398.1:0-2558 GCA_035643735.1 Actinoallomurus sp.
CAGGGATGGCCCGCCGGCGGATTTGTCGTCATCGAAGACGACCATCCCGACGCCGGCGCGCTTCCCGGCACGGGCGGACGGGTCGTCGTGTCCACCGCCATGATGCGGGCCGATGGACTCGCCGCTGGATCGACATCGGGCGCCGCCACGACCGCCCGCGAGCGTCCCGCATCGGGCGTCCGAAGGATTCACGCGTCGAACGACAGTGCCAGTTCGGTGAGCAGCCTTGCACCGAAGCCCGTGCACCCGCGTGGACGCCAGTCACCGGGCGGGTCGGCCTGCGCGGTGCCGGCGATGTCGATGTGGGCCCAGGGCGTCCCGTCGACGAACTCCTCGAGGAACAGTGCCGCGGTGATCGCGCCGGCGTTGGGTCCTCCGAGGTTGGAGATGTGGGCGACGTCGCTGTCGAGCTGAGGTCGGTAGGCCCGCTCCTGTGGCAGCTGCCAGGCTCGCTCGTCGGTGGCGCCGGCGGCGTCGAGCACCCGGTCGATGATGCCCTGGTCGTTGCCCATCACGCCGGCGACCAGGGTGCCGAGCGCGCGCATGCTCGCGCCGGTGAGCGTCGCGATGTCGACGATCGCATCGGGCTTCTGCTCGGCCGCGAGGACGAGGGCGTCCATCATGACCAGACGTCCCTCGGCGTCGGTGTTCTTGACCTCGACAGTGGTGCCGTTGCGTGCAGTGATGACGTCGCCCATCTTGAGGGCGGACCCCGAGGGCATGTTGTCGGTGCACATGAGGTAGCCGGTCACGCTCGTACGGCACCCGAGCTCGCGCAGGGTCAGCATCGCGGCGAGCAGGGCGCCCGCACCAGACATGTCGTTTTTCATCGTGGCATGCGTGCCGTCGGCCGGCTTGAGGCTGATGCCGCCGGAGTCGTACATGATCCCCTTGCCCACCCAGGCCAGGGATCTCGCGGGGGTCTCGGGCGAGTACGTGAGCTTGATCATCCGCGGCTCGTCGTGGCTCCCGCCGTTGACCCCGAGGATGCCGCCGCAGCGCATCTCGAGGAGCTGGTCGCGGTCGAACGTCTCGACGGCGAGTCCCGCCTCCGCGCCGAGGGCATGGGCGAGGTCACCGAACCGCTCGGCCGTGAGGTGCGCCGGCGGGCAGTTCGCCAGGTCGCGTGAGATGCAGGTGGCTCGGGCGAGCACCGCGCCGCGGCGCGCGGCCGCCGCCGCATCGTCGGGCCCGTCGGTGGGGGCGACCAGCGTGAGTTCGTCGAGCGGGGTGCCCACCGGCGGCCGCAGGGCGGTGAACTCGTACCTCGCGAGCACCATCCCCTCGACAGCGGCGCCGAACCACTCCGCCGGCGCCGTCGGCCCCACCAGCGTGTCGAGGCGGAGTGCGAGGCGTGGCTGACCGGGTGCCGCAAGCGCGAACGCCGCCGCGAGGTCGCGCACCGCGGCGCTCGACAGCGTCGACGGGTCCCCGACACCTACGGCGACCAGCAGCGGCGCACCCGGCACGACCAGGGTCTGGCCGCGAGCCCCGGTGAACCCCGCCGCGGTGAGATGCTCACGGCTGGGCAGTGCGTCGGGAGTCACCCCCGACTCGGCCACGAGCAGGCCGACGACGGGCACCTCGCCCGGCTGGGTCGTGACGTTGACGCGTGGCTGGCGGGAGGCGGACGGAGCGGGGTCGAACTCGGACGCAACAGAGACTGCGCGGCTCATCGGGCACTCCCGGGTCGTATTTCAGCGTCTCGCGTCTGTCTAGCAGACCGGTCCTAGTCTGCTCGCAGACGTCGAGACTCGAGCGGCGACGGCGGTGGCCCAAGGAGGACGGACATCCGTGGATCACGCAACGATCAGCCTGCTCATCCTCGCCGGGGTGATCGTCCTGTTCGTCTGGAACCGGCTGCCAGTCGGCGCTGTCGCGATCCTCGCTTCCTTGAGCCTGTATGTGACCGGGGTGCTGCCCGTCGACCAGGCTCTGTCCGGGTTCGGCGACGTCGTCGTGGTGTTCATCGCATCGCTGTTCGTAGTGAGCGAGGGGATCGACTCCGCGGGGGTCACCACGTGGGCCGGGCAGTGGCTGCTCTCGGTGATCGGCGATCGCCCCCGAGTCGCGCTGGTCGCGGTGATGGCGATGGCCTCGGTGATGACCGCGCTCATCACCCTCAACGGTGCCGCGGCGGCGCTGATCCCGATGATCGTCGTCATCGCGATGCGCCTGGGCCTGGCACCCGGACGGATGCTCATGCCGATGGCGTTCGCCGGCAGTGCCGGGTCGCTGCTCGTCCTCACGGCGTCGCCGGTGAACGTCCTCGTCGCCGGTGCCGCAACTGATGCGGGCACCTCGGGGCTCTCCTTCTTCTCCTTCACCATCGTCGGTATTCCCCTCGTTGTCGTCACGATCGCCCTCGTCGCGTTCCTTGCCCCACGCGTGCTGCCCGAGCGGGTGTCAGAGATGCAGCCACCTGACCTGAGCCGTTACGCCGCGACCATCGCCGAGCACTACGAGCTCGTCGACGGGTTCTACCGCCTGCGCATCCGGGACCGGTCACCCCTGGTTGGACTGCCGCGGGCGGCGCTGAACCTCTCCGACTACGACGG
>DASQPY010000399.1:0-4419 GCA_035643735.1 Actinoallomurus sp.
GTTCCTGTCCCTGGTCGTCCCGCTGGTCGTCTTCTTCGCCTTCCAGCGCTACTTCGTCCAAGGCGTCCTCGCCGGCTCCGTCAAATAGCTCGTTGATGGGCCGGAATGCCGGTCATCGACCGGTGTTCCGGCTCTCGGCCGGGCAGCGCGATAGGTTCTGAGCGTGGAGGACATCGACCGGCAGATCGTCGCCCTGCTCGCGGGCGAGGGCCGCATGAGCTTCACCGACCTCGCGCGGGAGACCGGCCTGTCGGTATCGGCCGTGCACCAGCGCGTACGGCGCCTGCAGAAGCGTGGCGTCATCAAGGGGTACACCGCGGTCCTCGACCACGAGGCGGTCGGGCTGCCGCTCACCGCCTTCATCTCGATCAAGCCGATCGACCCGTCCGCGCCGGACGACGCACCCGAGAAACTCGCCCATCTCAACGAGATCGAGGCGTGCCACTCGGTGGCCGGTGAGGAGAGCTACATCCTCAAGGTCCGGGTCACCTCGCCGTTCGCGCTGGAGGAGCTGCTCCAGCAGATCAGGGCCGCGGCCAACGTCTCCACCCGTACGACAGTGGTGCTGAGCACCCCGTACGAGGGCCGGCCGCCCCGCCTCTGACCCGGGCGCGGGTGACCCGTGGCGGTCCTTCTATGCGAAGGATCCACCGTGATGACATGGACTCGCCACAAGCCTTCCGTGCCCGTGCGATGCGCAGGGGGTTCGGAATCCGGTCGACGTGGCTGGGCCCGTAGTCGTCGCCTTCCGGCCTCGCGGTCGCGAAGGTGTACCGCATGTCTTCGCGGATGCGCCGGGGTATGGCCTCGGGTTCAGGGGATTGGCTGCTGGCGTTCCTCCAGGCGAGGGACTCCCCACCTCGCCGATCGCAGGGCATGGCGAGCGGCCCGGGGGAGTGGCTTCTGGTCTTCCTCGAGGCCGCCAGGCCGCCGGGCCGCTTCATCGGCGCCGGTCTTGAACCGGTACGGGCGAGGGGGGCGTAATGGTGGCAAGGATGTTGTTCGCCGCACTGCTCGGCGCCCTCATCGGGGGCGCCGAGTTGGTCGGGCGATATCAGGACAAACCGGCTGCGGCGGTGTTCTCGCCGTCGGGCCTGCTCTACATCGCGGTCAACGCCTCCGCCTCGACCGCGGCCCTCATCGCCGCGGAGGCGATGGGGTGGGGCTTCGCGCTGCCGGAGGGCGCACCGGCGGTCGGCGCGTCGGTGGCCCAGGTGATGGCCGCCGCGGTCGGCGCCGCCGCGATCTTCCGCTCCTCGTTCATGATCGCCCAGGACAAGGGCGTCAGCATCGGCCCGATCCTGCTGCTCTCCGGGCTGCTCAAGATCGTCGACGCGGCGATGGACCGCAAGCGTGCCCTCAGCAGGCTGTCCACCAACGACCTGGCCGGACTCTCCTTCGCCGGTGACCATGCCGCGCTGGCCGAGCTGTGCAGCCACGCGATCCGGCGTTACGAGCTCGCCGAGGCGCAGCGCCTGGGGGAGCTGGCCGCCGACCTGCGGGCCCGCGACGATCTCACCGACGCCGACAAGCTGGACTGCTTCGGGCTCGAGCTCAGCCGCCTGGTGGGGGAGAAGGCACTGCGCAAGGCCGCCGAACGGCTGCGGGACCGCCCCGAGCTGGAGGAGGTGCCCGCCCCGGCGGCCGTCGTGGAGGAGGTCGTGCCCGCCGTCGCCACCGAAGAGGAGACGGAGTTCGCCTCCCGGCTGGGTGGGAGCAGACGTCTGGCGAGACGTTCGGAATACTGAGGGCCACCCGCGTCGCGAGAGCCGCGGCGAACGAAGGGAGGCGCTCATGGCACTAAGAGCGGGCAAAGTGGGAGAGATCGCGCAGTCGGTCAAGCCCCGGCTGCGCGGCTGGCTGCATGCCGGCACGTTCCCGGCCGTGCTGGTCGCGGGCCTGATCCTGGTCGCGCTCGGCCCGACGCTGTCCGCCCGGCTGGCCGCCGCGGTGTACGCGCTGACCTCGTCACTGCTGTTCGGCGTCTCCGCGCTCTACCACCGGGGGCACTGGTCCGAACGCGCCGACGCGATACTCCGGCGGTTCGACCACGCCAACATCTACCTGATCATCGCGGGCACCTACACGCCCTTCGCGCTGCTGGCCCTGCACGGCACCACCCGTACGGCCGTGCTCGCGGTGATCTGGGGCGGCGCGGGCGCGGGTGTGCTGTTCCGCATCGTGTGGGTCGGCGCGCCGCGCTGGCTCTACACCGCGCTGTACGTGGGGCTCGGCTGGGTCGCCGCGGCCTTCATGCCACAGCTGCTGGACGGCGCCGGAGTGGCCGCGCTCGTCCTCATCTGCGTCGGCGGCCTGCTCTACAGCACCGGGGGACTGGTGTACGGCCTGCGCCGCCCGGATCCGTCGCCGCGCTGGTTCGGCTTCCACGAGGTGTTCCACGCGTTCACGGTCGCCGCGTACGTCGCCCAGTACATCGCCGTGTCATTCGTCGTCTACCGGGCGGTCTGAGACCCCGCGCGGGCTCTTGGTCACTCGATCGCGATGCGTGCGAGCCATTCGCGCAGCATGGTGGTCTCGGCCGTGGTCAGGGTGTGCGGCGTCTGGCTCTCGACCGCCGAGGCCAGCGCGATCGCCATGGCCGACACCGACGACGGGCGGTGCTCGACCTCGTCGGTGGTGACGGCGGCCAGGACCGCCTCACGTGTCCGCGCGGACAGGTCCGCGGCATCGGCGGCGCCCGAGATCAGGCTGAGCGTCACGCCCATGCACGCCGCGTGGATCATGCCGGCGGCCGTGGGCACCGGAACGCGCAGCCGCCCGGCGCGCGCGACCGCCTCGGTCGTCCGCAGCAGGATCCGGTGGGCCTCCTCCGACGCCGCGCCGCCACTGCGGCCGGCGCCGTACATGAGGGCATAGAAGGCCGGCTGCGCCAGCCCGAACTCCACGTGCGCGTCCCAGCCGCGGCGCAGATCCTCCACCGGGTCACCGGTGGAGGGCCGGGCGCGCTTCTCGGCGAGGTACCGCTCGAAGCCGTACGCGACGACCGCGTCGAGCAGGCCGTCCTTGTCCCCGAAGTGGTGGTAGAGGGTCGGTGCGCCGACACCCGCCGCCGCACACACGGCGCGGGTGGAGACCGGGGCGCCGCCGGACTCGGCCAGGAGCCGGGCGGCGGCCTGGAGGATGCGTTCACGGGTGCCGGTGTCGTTCACGAAATCAATGATGCACCGGTTTCTATAGCGGCGCTACCCTGAGCGTGTATCATCGCTCTACGTGATCGTATATCGCTGATTTCTACCGGAAGGCACATGATGAGAGAGCGCACCTTGGGGCAGCTGACCACCTCCGAGATCGGCCTGGGCTGCATGGGGATGTCCGGCATGTACGGCCCCGCCGACGAGGCCGAGAGCATCGCCACGATCCACGCCGCCATGGACGCGGGGGTGACCCTGCTCGACACCGGCGACTTCTACGGCATGGGCCACAACGAACTGCTGATCCGCGAGGCGTTGCGTACGCGCGACCGCGACCAGGTCGCGATCAGCGTGAAGTTCGGCGCCCTCCGTGACCCCGCAGGGGGCTTCGTCGGCTATGACGGCCGCCCGGCGGCGGTCAAGAACTTCCTCACCTACACCCTGACCCGCCTCGGCACCGACCACGTGGACATCTACCGGCCCGCGCGCGTGGACCCGAACGTGCCGATCGAGGACACCATCGGCGCGATCGCCGAGCTGGTCGAGGCCGGATACGTCCGCCACATCGGTCTGTCCGAGGCCGGACCGGAGACGATCCGGCGCGCCTCGGCCGTGCATCCGATCGTCGACCTGCAGATCGAGTACTCCCTGCTGTCTCGCGGCATCGAGAAGGAGATCCTGCCGGTCTGCCGCGAACTGGGCATCGGCATCACCGCGTACGGGGTGCTGACGCGCGGTCTGCTGTCCGGCCACTGGTCCAAGGACCGGCAGCTGAGTGAGCGTGACTTCCGCGGGCACAGCCCGAGGTTCAGCGGCGGCAACCTGGAGCACAACCTGGCGCTCGTCGAGGCGCTCAGGGAGGTCGCCGAGGCCAGGGACATCACGGTCGCGCAGGCCGCCATCGCCTGGGTGCTGTCGCGCGGCGAGGACATCGTGCCGCTGATCGGCGCCCGCCGCCGGGACCGGCTGTCGGAGGCACTGGGCGCCCTGGAGGTCGCGCTGACCGAGGACGACCTCGCCGCCATCGAGCGGGCCGTCCCGCCGGACGCGGCCGCGGGCGACCGCTACGACGCCGCCCAGATGGCCCACCTGGACAGCGAGCGCTGACCCGCACCGGCGCGCGGTGCGCGCGAACGGCATCGCGCGCCGGCGGCAAGCCCACCCGCTCGGATGGAACGGCAGGCGGATCACAACTCGTTGCTGCGCGGCGGAGTGGCGGTCCCGTGAACCCGCTCGGAATGGGCCGCGAACGCCTGTGGCGCCCGCT
>DASQPY010000400.1:0-4090 GCA_035643735.1 Actinoallomurus sp.
CCGCGTCTCGACCCCGAGCTTTTCGAGGAAGTCCTGCAGGGCCAGGCAGTTGATCACCGTGCCCAGCATGCCCATGTAGTCGCCGCGGGCGCGGTCCATGCCGCGGGCGGACATCTGCGCGCCGCGGAACATGTTCCCGCCGCCGCAGACGACGGCGACTTGCACTCCCTCACGCGTGACCTCGGCGACCGCCTTGGCGATGTGCTGCACGACCGCCGGGTCGATGCCGAGACCCTCACCGCCGGCGAACGCCTCGCCGGACAGCTTGAGGAGCACCCTCTTCCAACCATGGTGGGACTGGGACGACGGAGCCGCCGTCGTGTCGGTGGTTCCCTTTTCCTGCACGGCGGCGGCTCCTTAGTCTCTCGTTCAGTCCTCGGCGACCCTCAGGCCTGTCCGACCTTGAACCGGGCAAAGCGCTTGACGGTGACGCCGGACTCCTGGAGGACCTTGGCGATCGTCTTCTTGGGGTCCTTCACGAACGGCTGCTCGAGCAGGACGAAGTCCTTGAAGTAGGACCGCACGCGGCCCTCAACGATCTTCGGGATCGCCTGCTCGGGCTTGCCCTCGTCACGCGTGATCTGCTCCGCGAGGGCCCGCTCCTTGGCGACGACGTCCTCGGGAACGTCGTCGTTGCTGAGGTACTTCGGCGACATCGCGGCGATCTGCTGCGCGATGTCCTTGCCGACCTGGGCGTTGTCGACGTCCAGCTCGACCAGGACGCCGGTGGTCGGCGGCAGGGACGGGTCGGACTTGTGCAGGTAGCTGGCCACGTAGGCGCCCTTGAAGTGGGCGAAACGACGCAGCTCGATCTTCTCACCGATCTTGGCGCTGTTGTCGTCGATCAGCTGCTGCACGGACTTGCCCGGCTCGATCTCGGCGGAGAGCAGCGCCGGCGCGTCGGCCGCGTCACTACCCGCTGCGAACTCGGCGATGCGGCCGGCCAGCGCGATGAACTGCTCGTTCTTGGCGACGAAGTCGGTCTCGCAGTTGAGCTCGAGAAGCGTGCCGTCGCCCGTGCCGTTGAAGTACTCCGCGACCAGGCCGTTCGCCGCGGTCCGCTCGGCGCGCTTGCCGACGTCCTTGGCACCCTTGAGGCGCAGCAGTTCGACGGCCTTGTCGAAGTCGCCTTCCGCCTCCTCAAGGGCCTTCTTACAGGCCATCATGCCTGCACCGGTGAGCTCCCGTAGCCGCTTGACGTCCGCGGCGGTGGTGTTCGCCATTGTGGTCGTGTCTCTCTCGTCGTCGTTCCGTTGGCCGTCAGCGTCAGGCGTCCTGGGCGGGCTGCGCTTCCGCGGGGGCGGCTTCGGCGTCGGCCGGAACCGTCTCGGGAGCGGCCTCGGCCTCGGCCGGGGCCGCCTCGGCGGTCTCGGTCGCCTCGGGAGCCGCTGCCTCGGGGGCGGCCGTCTCCGTCGTCTCGGCGGCGGCCTCGGCCGGAGCTTCGTCCTTCTTCTGGAGCAGCTCGCGCTCCCACTCGGCGAGAGGCTCCTCGGCGCCTACGGCGGCGGGCTTCTCGTCACCGGAGGTGGCGGCGCCCGCGCGGGAGATCAGGCCGTCGGCCACGGCGTCCGCGACGACCCGCGTGAGCAGGCTGACACTGCGGATGGCGTCGTCGTTACCCGGGATCGGGTAGTCGACCTCGTCCGGGTCGCAGTTGGTGTCGAGGATCGCGACGACCGGGATGCCCAGCTTGCGCGCCTCGTTGACGGCGATGTGCTCCTTCTTGGTGTCACAGATCCACACCGCGCTGGGCACGCGCGCCATGTCCCGGATACCGCCGAGGGTGCGCTCGAGCTTGTCCTTCTCACGCTTGCGCATGAGAAGCTCCTTCTTCGTCAGCCCGGAGCCCGCGACGTCGTCGTAGTTGAGCTCCTCGAGCTCCTTCAGCCGCGTCAGGCGCTTGTGCACCGTCGAGAAGTTGGTGAGCATGCCGCCCAGCCAGCGCTGGTTGACGAACGGCATGCCGACGCGCAGCGCCTGCTCGTTGATCGACTCCTGCGCCTGCTTCTTCGTGCCGACGAACAGGATCGTGCCGCCGTGGGCGACGGTCTCCTTGATGAAGTCGTAGGCGCGGTCGATGTAGGACAGCGACTGCTGCAGGTCGATGATGTAGATGCCGTTGCGCTCGGTGAAGATGAAACGCTTCATCTTCGGGTTCCAGCGCCGGGTCTGATGCCCGAAATGTACGCCGCTCTCGAGGAGCTGCTTCATGGTGACGACGGGTGCCATTGCCCGTGTTCTCCTGTCTGGCCCGGTCGCTCTCCGGGCCGTTCTCGGTTGTTCCTGCGCCCGTGCGTGCCCCTCCCATGGCTGTTGCCACGGACCGAGAGGGCAGGCCCCACCTTCACCTGGTGACCGGCGGGCGCGTGAATTCGGTCATGCGACCGTTCAGTCAGTGTACCGGCGGCACGCCCTCGCCGTGGAATCGGCATGATTCATCCTTGAGTTATCCACATTCGCGCGGCCCTCTGGCGGGTACGGAGCGCCGGGCGCATGCTTTGGTCGCATGATGTGGAGCGGAGTCCTTCTGCTGGTCACGGCCTTGTTGCCCGTCCCGGACACGGGCTGGCAGTGGCCGTTACGACCGGCGCCACAAATCCTGCGCGTCTTCGACCCACCGGCGCATCCGTGGGAGCCCGGCCACCGCGGCGTCGACCTGGCCGCCACCCCGGGCCGGCCCGTGTACGCCACCGGCCCGGGCCGAGTGGGCTTCGCCCGAGACCTGGCGGGCCGCGGCGTCGTAACGATCATCCACGGCAGGCTGCGGACGACGTACCTGCCGGTGCGCCCATCGGTCCGACCAGGCCGCCGGGTGGCGGCAGGCGACCGCATCGGCGCCGTCGAGAACCTCCTGGGCCACTGCGACCAGACCCTCTGCCTGCACTGGGGCCTGCGCGAGGGGGTTACGTACCTGGACCCGCTGACCTTGCTCGGCCTCGGCCCGGTACGCCTCCTGCCGTGGTGGGACGCGGCCCCCTGGAGCCCGGCCGAGGCCACCCTGCCGCCTCCCGGCACCGCCGCCGCCCCTTGGCAATGGACCACGCCGACAGCCCGCACCTCGGCCGCTCCCTGACCGATCTCCCGGCGCCACAACACGTCCCCTTACGACTTTTCGTTCTCCGCCGCCCGGCCCGCACCCACGTACCGCCCGACGGGGAGGGCGACCGGCTCGCCACCCCCAACGACTCACCACGCCCGGTGTTCCTCCTGCTCGACGTCTTCGTCCACGGCACCTGGAAGCTCACCCGCGGCCGCGGCACCGCCACCCGGACCATCGAGCCGTTCGCACCCGCTGCCCGATCCCGGCACCGTCACCGCCCAAGCCGCACGCCTCCTGCGGTTCACGCGGGAGACGATCCCCCGGCCGAGCAGTGCGCCCCTTCCCACCATGACACCGCCGACCCGCAACCTGACGCGCCTGCCACCTCGACGGCCCCGACTCTCGCCCCCGTACGCCTGCCGGCTTGTGCCGGAGAAGCCACGACCGCTACCGCCACGTCGCGGTTAGGGCCGCACCGACCGGCCGATCCAACCCCTCGGCCACCTTGCCCAGCCGATCACCGACCTGACGACGCCACCCTCCGGCAGCGCTCTCGTCCCTCGCCCGAACCAACGAGCGCCGACCGCCAACCCTCAAACTCGTGCGCCTGCCGCCTTGAACCGGGAAGCGCAGCGCGGGCCTGTCGAGCGCGCGACGGCCACGACTCCGCCACCACCACGTCTCCGTAGGGCCGCACCGACCGGCCGACCCAACCGTCGGCCACCTCGTCCAGCCCATCACCGACCTGACAACGTCACCTTCAACAGCACTCTCATCCCCCGAACCAATGAGCGCCGATCGCAAACCCTTGAACTCGCGCGTGTGCCGCCTTGTCGAGAAGCCACGACTTCTCCATCGCTACCGCGAGGTCTCCGTAGCGCCGCCCGACCGATTCATCTCCCCGATCATCTCGCCCACCCCGATCACCGACCCGACAACACCACCCACCAGCAGCGCACCCATCCCCCGAACCAACGAGCGCCGACTCCTACGGCACCTGCTCGGCGGCTGGGCCGATGAGCGCCGAGGCAGAGGCTCGGCTGGTGGGGT
>DASQPY010000401.1:0-15261 GCA_035643735.1 Actinoallomurus sp.
CACCCCCGGCCCGGCGGCATGCCGGCACCACCTCCCCCCACCTTCCGGCGGTGAGTGGATCAGCGGGCGAACTCGGTGGCTCGGGACTCCCGGACGACGGTGATGCGGATCTGACCGGGGTAGGTCAGCTCCTCTTCCACCTGCTTGGCGATGTCGTGCGCGATGACCTGGGCCTGGATGTCGTCTACCGAGTCGGGCCGGACCATGACGCGGATCTCGCGGCCCGCCTGCATCGCGAAGACCTTCTCGACGCCTTCGCGTTCGGTGGCGATCTCCTCCAGGCGCTCGAGGCGCTTGACGTACGCTTCCAGGGATTCGCGCCGGGCGCCCGGACGGCCGCCGCTGATCGAGTCGGCGGCCTGGGTGAGCACGGCCTCCACGGTGCGTACCTCGACCTCGTTGTGGTGCGCCTCGATCGCGTGGACGACCTCCTCGTCCTCACCGTACCGCCGGGCGATCTCGGCACCGATCAGCGCGTGACTGCCCTCGACCTCGTGCGTGAGTGCCTTGCCGATGTCGTGCAGGAGTGTGCAGCGCTTGAGGAGTACGGTCGGCAGCCGCAGCTCGGCGGCCATGATGCCGGCGATGTGCGCCGACTCGATGAGGTGCTTCAGGACGTTCTGGCCGTACGACGTGCGGTAGCGCAGCTGGCCGAGCAGCGCGATCAGCTCCGGGTGCATCTCGGTGATGCCGAGCTCGACGAGGGCGTCCTCACCGGCGCGTACGCACAGCTGCTCGACCTCGGTCTTGCTGTGCTCGTAGATCTCCTCGATGCGTTGCGGATGGATCCGGCCGTCGAGGACCAGCTTTTCCAGGGTGAGCCGGCCGACCTCGCGGCGTACGGGGTCGAAGCAGCTCAGCAGGACCGCTTCGGGCGTGTCGTCGATGATGAGATTGACGCCGGTGGCCGTCTCGAACGCGCGGATGTTGCGGCCCTCGCGGCCGATGATGCGGCCCTTCATCTCGTCGCTGGGAAGATGCAGCACGGAAACGACGGACTCGGCGGTCTGCTCGGTCGCCACCCGCTGGATCGCCAGCGTGACGATCTTCCGTGCGCGCTTCTCGCCCTCGTCGCGCGCCTCGCTCTCGATGTCACGGATGATCAGTGCGGCCTCACGCTTGGCCTGGTTCTCCATGGACACGACGAGCTCGGTCTTGGCCTGGTCGGCGGTGAGCCCGGCGGCCTGTTCGAGGACCTGCTGGCGTTCTTCGTCGACGCGCTCAAGCTCGGCCCTGCGCTCCCGGAGCGACTGCTTGATCTCGTCCAGCTTCTGACTGCGCTCCTCGAGCCGTCGCATCTCGTCATCGAGCCGCTGCTCGCGCTCGGCGAGACGGATCTCGCGGCGTTCGAGGTCTTCACGGACCGGCCGGAGATCGTCCTTGAGGGCCTTGATCTCCTTCTCAGCGTCGGCACGGGCCGCCGCTGAAGCGTCCTTGGCCCTGGCCTCGGCTTCGCTGACGATCTCCTGCGCCTGGGCCTTCGCCCGCGCTACGATCTCGTCCGCGTCCCGATGAGCGTTGATCTCCTCTTCGCTCCGCACGGTGCTCTTGGTAGCCGCGACCACCCGGCCGAGGATCCGCCGGAGCACGACGATGACGAGGATGACGAAGGCCGCGATGATGACCAGTGCCGCACCGATGACACCCAAGACCACGGCACTGACCCCTTTCCTCGACGTCGACGCCACCCAACACCAAGGCAGCGCGCGAGGGGCTACGAACGCGCCACGGGTCCACCTGGACCGCCGACGGATGCCAGCCGGGGCACAACCATCCAGGGTCCTGGACTCCCACCAGAACCCTGTAATCCCAACCAACCGGCCATAGGGGAGCCGGCCGGGATACCTCTCAGCTCGTCAAAGTCTGCGGTCGTATGGAAATCCGCACTGCGCGGAGTAACTCCTCACTGCCGTAACCGTAAGCGTCGCGGAGGTAATGGGCAAGGAAAGAGCGCACGTTCCGGACGATTCGTTGCATGTGGCAAGCAGATACCCATACTTCACTCGCCGCAGGTGAGGGACAAGATCGCGCTGGTCGGCCACGTAGCGGCCCTGACCAGGACCCGTACGCACCCTCCGCCGCGGGCCCAGGCCGATATTTCTCGCCTCGCACCGCCCACGGGCGCGTCGCGCTCCTCGTTACTCGCCGACGGGCACCGCGTCACCCCCGAAGATCATCGCGGCATGCCGCGGCACAGCCGCAGCCAGGCTCGGCCCGTCCGGAGTACCCCACCGGCTCCGCCTGCCCACCCCGCGCAGGTCAGGGGCACGTCGCCATGGGGCCGGCCGGCCTGAGCGCGGTGAGGCCCGCCACCGGTGCCGCCCTCATGCGGCCAGCCGGGCGGACAAGTGGGAGATCGGAGAGGCCCTTCCCTCGCTCGACGTGCCGACCTGCCGCCGACGAGGAGCCACTCCCTCTCGGCCAGGCTGGTGGCCGGAGCTGAGGCGGAGTGAGGGGCTCTCCCGGCACCCGAAGTGCCGACCCGCCTCAGGCAACAGCGGGGCACCCGCTGGGGGCGCCGGCCCGCCGCGACGAGGCGTCGCTCGCGCCCCGGCCAAGCGAACGCTCGAACGGGCCTGAGGCGACAGCGGAAGTAAAAGGGATGCTCCCAGCACCAAAATCGGTCTTGGCCAGGCGGGTTACACAAGGGCGAAGAGCTTCCCCACGCCGGGAGTGCCCACACGTGGCGGCGAGGCAGCTCGGGCAGGGGCAGGTGGCAGATGGAGGCAGCGAGGGTGGTGGCGCATCTCGTGTTCGGGTTGCCGGGCTGCGGCGACCGGAAAGCTACTCCTCCGGAGGTGAGTCAGGGAGGTCGCCGATGCCCTCCTCTTCGAGGGCCTCGCGGACCAGGGGGTAGGCCAGGCCGCCGGAGTACCCCTTTCGGGCGAGTACGCCCAGGATGCGGCGGGTGCGTTTCACCGGGTCCATGCCGCGGGTGGCGGCCATTCGTTTCGCGATCAGTTCACGGGCTGCGGACTCTTCCTGCTCTGGGGCGAGTTCCTCGACCGCCTCCTTCACGGTCTCGTCGGCGACTCCTCGTTGCCGGAGTTCGGCGGCGAGTGCGCGCCGCGCCAGTCCGCGGCCGGCGTGCCGGGACTGTACCCATGCCTGGGCGAACGCGGCATCGTCGATCAGGCCGACCTCGGTGTACCGGCGCAGCACCCGCTCGGCCACGTCGTCCGCCACGCCCTTGCGGCGCAGTGCGTCGGCGAGCTGGGCGTGAGTCCGAGGTGAAAAGCTCAGTAGCCGGAGGCAGATCTCACGCGCCGCGGCCTCCGGGTCGTCGGCGTCCGCCGCCGATCGTCCGCCGGGCGCGGATCGCTTCGCTCGCCGGCCGGAACGACCGGCTCCCCACGCGGAGTCAGTCCCGCCGAACTCGTCATCGGCCTTTCGCCTGGCCATGACACCCCCTCAGCTCTTGCCGCATTCGACCGTCCGCACGAACCGTTGCCCCTTGGCCGGAACAAGCGGTACCACCAGCCTCCCGAAGCGAGACCCGAAACCGCCGGCCCCTCGGAGAGGGATCCGGCCTCACAACAGACACAGGACAGCCCTGCCGGACGGACGCGACGCAGCACATGCCGCTGCGGCACGACGTGCCTACGCGACCTGACACCACACGCCACCGAACGACAAACAGGCACCCGCCAGGCGAGCACAAAGCCCACCACCACCTTCCGGCCGAACGCGACGCCGGCAGGCCGGCGGGCGCGAATGGCACGCGGAGGCTCCTGGACGGGGGCGACGCCACCGGGGAAGGACTCCGCGCCGGTCTCGGTCCGGCGCGGGGCGTGACGCCGCCGCCCGCCAGGAGGGCTTCTCGGCCGGCTGTCAGACGTCGCCCGGCTTCGGGGTGCTCTTGGCGCCACGCTTGGCCGATGCCGGCTTGCTCGCCGCCGCCCCCGCCCCGCCCGCCGGTGCCTCCGCGAGAGGCGCGGCCGCGGAGGTGGGGTCTGCGTCGAGCTTCGGGCCCACCCCGAGCTTTTCCTTGATCTTCTTCTCGAGCTCGTTGGCCATGTCCGGGTTTTCCTTGAGGAAGGTGCGGGCGTTCTCCTTGCCCTGCCCGAGCTGGTCGTTCTCGTAGGTGTACCAGGCGCCGGACTTGCGGACGAAGCCGTGCTCGACGCCCATGTCGATGAGGCCGCCCTCACGACTGATGCCCACGCCGTACAGGATGTCGAAGTCGGCGACCTTGAACGGCGGCGCCATCTTGTTCTTCACGACCTTGACGCGGGTGCGGTTGCCGACCGCGTCGGTGCCGTCCTTCATCGTCTCGATGCGCCGTATGTCGAGCCGGACCGAGGCGTAGAACTTCAGCGCCTTGCCGCCCGTCGTCGTCTCCGGCGAGCCGAACATGACGCCGACCTTCTCACGCAGCTGGTTGATGAAGATCGCCGTGGTCTTGGTCTGGTTGATGGCGCCGGTGAGCTTGCGCAGCGCCTGCGACATGAGGCGGGCCTGCAGGCCCACGTGGCTGTCGCCCATCTCGCCCTCGATCTCCGCGCGCGGCACCAACGCCGCCACCGAGTCGATGACCACCACGTCGATCGCGCCGGAGCGGATCAGCATGTCGGTGATCTCGAGCGCCTGCTCCCCGGTGTCGGGCTGGGAGACCAGGAGCGCGTCGACGTCGACGCCGATCTTCTTCGCGTACTCGGGGTCGAGGGCGTGCTCGGCGTCGACGAACGCCGCGATGCCGCCGTTCTTCTGCGCGCTCGCGACCGCGTGGAGCGCGAGGGAGGTCTTACCGGAGGACTCCGGGCCGTAGATCTCGACGACACGGCCGCGCGGGAGGCCGCCGATGCCGAGGGCCACGTCCAGGGCGATCGAACCGGTCGGGATCACCTCGACCGGGGGGCGTCCCTCCTGGCCCAGCCGCATGACGGAACCCTTGCCGAACTGCCGCTCGATCTGGGCGAGCGCCGCCTCGAGAGCCTTCTCGCGATCGTTTGCTGCCATGTGAGGTGTCCCTGTGAAATCGGTGCCTGCTGTTATCGGATGCGACGTTACGGGGCTGCACTGACAGTTTTCGAGAGTCCGGGCCACCGGTGTGGATGACGTCGCTCGTTACGGTCAACTTTAGCCGAACACGTGTTCGATCATGGTAAGACACTCCGATTCCCACCGGAAACCCTGGGGGAGTTGGCTTACGCTGAGCGCAGGATCATGCCGGTGACCATTCTCATGTGCGCCGACCCGCTCAACCCCCGGAGGGTCGACGAGCACTTCGCCCGGGAGGCCGACGCCGTACGCGCGCTCGGCGGCTCCATCGCGCTCATCGACCATGATGCCCTCCAGCACGGCGACGCCGCCATGGCCGTCCACCGCGTACCCCGTGACCTGGGCACCGTCTGGTACCGCGGCTGGATGACCACGGCCGTGCAGTACATCGCGCTGACCTCCGCGCTCGGTGCCAGGAAGGTCACGATGGCGGTGCCCCCGGACGGCTACCAGAAGGCGCACGAGCTGCCCGGCTGGTACGACACGTTCGCCGGCGTCACCCCCGCGAGCGTGTGGCTCCCGATGGCCCCCGGCACGCCCCCGACCAGGGACAGGCTGGCGCAGCTCGTACGCCCGCTCCCCAAGGGACCCGTGATCGTCAAGGACTACGTCAAGTCGCGCAAGCACGAGTGGGATGAGGCGTGTTTCGTGCCCGACGTCACCGACCTCGATCGGCTGCACGCCGTCGTGTCGCGTTTCGTGGAGCTTCAGGGCGACTTCCTCGCGGGCGGCATCGTGATCCGTGAGTACGAGACGTACGAGGGTGAAGAGGCACGCGTCTGGTGGGTCGACGGCGAGCCGGTGCTGGTCGGGCCGCATCCGGACACGCCGGACCGGCATCCCCGCCCGCGTACGGAGCCGACCGCGCCCTGCGTACGCTCGCTGGGCTGCCGCTTCATCACGACGGATCTGGCCCGGCGCGCGGACGGCGCCTGGCGGGTGGTCGAGGTCGGCGACGGACAGGTGAGCGATCTCCCGGCGGGCGCCGAGCCCGCCGATCTCTATCTGAGCTTCCCGATCCGCTAGCCACGCCTACACTTACCGGACATCAACCCCGGAACCGGAGGGCCCATGCCTCCCCAAGACGCCGGACGGCGGATGCGCTCCGGTGCCGTACAGCTCAGCGCGGTGGGCGTGCTCTCCCTGACGCTCGTAGCGTGCTCCTCCAGCACCACCGCGTCCTGCGTCGACGGCCAGAACTCCCGTGGCGGCTCGCACCGCGTCGTCGACGACCGCTACTGCGACAACGGCGGCTCGTACGGCCGCTACTACTGGTACTACGGCGGGCGCTACCACGGCGGGTACATCTCGCGCGGCAGCACGATCCGCCCCCGCAGCGGCAAGATCACCTCACGTGGCGGCCGGGTGATCTCGCGTGGCGGCTTCGGCGGTCACTCCGGCTCGCACGGAGGCTGAGCCGTGCGACGCGAGTTCTCGGACCCGCGGGCGGACTGGGCTCAGATCATCGAGTCCCAGGGCCTCGCCTACCACCGCACCTCCCACCCCGAGCACCTGACCCGCCCGTACTGGGACGAGTCCGTGCACTACGTCTTCAGCATGGACGAGGTTCTCACGCTGGAGACGGTCGTCGAGGAACTCCACACGATGTGCCTGGCCGCGGTCGAGCACGTCGTGACGACCGGCCGGTACGACGTGTTCGCCATCCCGCCGTGGGTGCGTCCGCTGATCGAGGCGTCCTGGCGGCGGCGCGATCCGCACCTGTACGGGCGGTTCGACCTCCGGTACGACGGCGAGGGCCCGGCCAAGCTGCTGGAGTACAACGCCGACACCCCCACCGCGCTGGTGGAGAGCTCGATCGTGCAGTGGTACTGGCTGCAGGACGTCTACCCCGGCGACGACCAGTGGAACTCCGTCCACGAACGCCTCGTGGACCGCTGGAAGGAGATCGCGCCAGGACCTGTGCACTTCGCCTGGACCACGGAAGACGCGACCGGCGAAGAGCTGATGACCGTCGCGTACCTGCAGGAAACGGCCGAACAGGCCGGCGTCGCGGCCACCCCCATCGCGATGGAGGACGTCGGCTGGCACGCGCGCAACGAGCGGTTCGTCGACCTGGACGAGGCGGAGATCCGTACGCTCTGCAAGCTCTACCCGTGGGAGTGGATCGTCGCCGAGCCGTTCGGCCGGCACGTCACGCGCGCGTCCTGGATCGAGCCGATCTGGAAGATGCTCCTGTCGAACAAGGCGCTCCTCGTCGTGCTCTGGGAGCTGTACCCGGGCCATCCGAACCTCCTGCCGACGTTCCTGGGCACGCCGAGCACGCTCACGTCGTACGTGCGCAAGCCGCTGCTCGGCCGCGAGGGGGCGAGCATGAGCATCGTGACGCCCGAGGGCGTACAGACCACGCCTGGGGAGTACGGCGCCGAGGGCTTCGTCTTCCAGGAGCTGTGCCCGCTGCCCGACTTCGGCGGCGAGCACCCCGTGCTCGGCGCCTGGGTGGTGGGCGACGAGGCCGCGGGGCTGGGCATCCGCGAGACGTCCGGCCTCATCACCGATGACACCTCTTCATTCGTCCCGCACCGCATCGACGTGGCACCCCGTTAGGGAGATCGACATGGTTCTGGCGTTCTCGGAAGGCTTCGGCACGGCTCTGGGCAGGGGCGCCGGCGCGATCGCGGCGTACACGGCACTCGGGCTCGTGCTGCTGCTCATCGGGTTCTTCGCGGTCGACCTGGCCACTCCTGGGCGCCTCACCACGATCATCCGGATGAACCGCAACGCCAACGCGACGCTGCTGGCCGTCTGCGGCATGGCGGGGGTGGGCCTCGTGGTGGCCGCCTCGATCTTCGCGTCCGGCGGGAAGCTCCTCGAAGGGCTGATCGCGACTCTGGTCTGGGGCCTGGTGGGCATCATCGCCCAGCAGATCGCCACGCTGATCGTGCGCTACCTGCTGAGCATCGACGTGGCCGCGCTGATGAACAAGGAGAAGCTCGAACCCTCGGCGATCCTCCTGGGCGCGATGCAGGCCACGGTCGGCCTGATCACCGCGATCGCCGTCATCTGAGGTCGTACGCGGCGAGCCGCGGGTGTACGGGGCAGGGCGTCACCGGGAGTCCGCCACTCTGGAAGCCGCCGGCCACGTCCGTGGCGTTGACCGGCTCGCCTCGGCGGCCTCGTGCGGTTTGAGGCGGCTGAGCCCCGCTCTGGCCTCGGCGGGCAGCCGTTCGGCGCTCACCGCAGTTTCTGGGGTACGTCGAAGGTGGCGCAGACCGCCTGCCACACGGCCTTGGCGGCGACACCTTCGGCCAGGGCCTGGTCGATGGTGCGGCCACCGAGCTCGGCCAGGACATAGTCCTTGGCCACACTCTCGGCATAGCCCTCGCCGAACTGCTGGTTCATTCGATCCCAGAACACGGTCAGACGCACCCTCCCAACGCTACCGGCCGGCGCGTTCTGTCGGTGCCGCAAGGCATCATGGCTGCATGGGACCGCTCGACCGCTTCTCCGCCGCCGCGCGTGCATGGTTCACCGGTGCGTTCGCCGCGCCCACGGCGGCTCAGGAGGGCGCCTGGGAGGCGATCGCCCGTGGCGACAACACCCTGGTCGTGGCCCCGACCGGCTCGGGCAAGACCCTCGCCGCGTTCTTCTGGTCCCTCGACCGGCTCGCCACCGCGCCCCCGCCGGAGGATCCCAAGCGGCGCTGCCGGGTACTGTACGTCTCACCGCTCAAGGCGCTGGCCGTCGACATCGAGCGCAACCTGCGGGCCCCGCTCACCGGCCTGCGGCAGACGTCCCAGCGGCTGGGCCTGGAAGAGCCGGACGTACGCGTGGCCGTGCGCTCCGGTGACACTCCCGCCGACGAGCGCCGCCGGTTCGCGGCCAAGCCGTCCGACATCCTCATCACGACGCCGGAGTCGCTGTTCCTGATCCTGACCTCACAGGCGCGCGAGGCGCTGCGCGGCGTCGAGACGGTGATCATCGATGAGGTCCACGCGGTCGCGGCGACCAAGCGCGGTGCCCATCTCGCGCTCTCTCTGGAGCGGCTCGACGCGCTCCTGGAGCGGCCCGCCCAGCGCGTCGGCCTCTCCGCGACGGTACGCCCGGTGGCCGAGGTCGCGACGTTCCTCGGCGGCACGAGACCCGCCACCGTGGTGCAGCCGGCTCATCAAAAGGAGGTCGAGCTCGAGATCGTCGTGCCGATCGAGGACATGACCGAGCTGGGGCAGCCCACCGACGACCTGACGGGGGCGGCGGCCGGAGAGCCCAACCGCCTGTCGATCTGGCCGCACGTGGAGGCGCGCGTGCTGGACCTCATCGAGGCGCACCGCTCCACGATCGTCTTCGCGAACTCACGCCGCCTGGCCGAGCGGCTGAGCGGGCGGCTCAACGAGCTCTCCCTGGAGCGGGCCGAGGAGGAGCTCGCCGAGGACGACTCGCCCGCCGAGATGATGGCGCAGGCCGGGGCCTCGCGGGGGGCGCCGGCCGACGTCGTACGCGCGCACCACGGTTCGGTCTCCAAGGAGGAGCGGGCCGGGATCGAGGAGGCGCTCAAGGCCGGGCGGCTGCCCGCCGTTGTCGCCACCTCCAGCCTGGAGCTCGGCATCGACATGGGCGCGGTCGACCTGGTCGTCCAGGTCGAGTCGCCGCCGTCGGTGGCCGGCGGGCTGCAGCGCATCGGCCGTGCGGGACACCAGGTCGGCGCCGTCTCCCGTGGCGTCATCTTCCCCAAATACCGGGGCGACCTGGTGCAGACCGCGATCGTGGCCGAGCGGATGCGCGACGGCGAGATCGAGGAGCTGCGTTACCCGCGCAACCCGCTCGACGTGCTCGCCCAGCAGGTCATCGCGATGGTCGGCATGGACGAGTGGCCGGTCGACGAGCTGGAGACGCTCGTACGCCGGGCGGCACCGTTCGCGGCGCTGCCGCGCTCGGTGCTGGAGGCCACGCTCGACATGCTCGCCGGGCGCTATCCGAGCGATGAGTTCGGGGAGCTGCGCCCACGGCTGGTGTGGGATCGCGTCGCCGGGGTCCTGCGGGGGCGCCCCGGGGCGCAGCGGCTCGCCGTCACCAGCGGCGGCACCATCCCCGACCGCGGCCTGTTCGGCGTCTTCCTCGTGGGAGAGAAGGCGTCACGCGTCGGCGAGCTGGACGAGGAGATGGTGTACGAGTCGCGGGTGGGCGACGTGTTCGTGCTCGGCGCGAGCTCGTGGCGCATCGAGGACATCACGCCCGACCGCGTGCTGGTCTCCCCCGCGCCGGGGCGGCCGGGCAAGCTGCCGTTCTGGCACGGCGACGCACCTGGGCGCCCGGCCGAGCTGGGGCGTGCCCTGGGTGCCTTCAGCCGTGAGCTGTCCGCGCTGCCGCCCGACCAGGCGCGCTCGCGTGTACGTGCCGCGGGCCTGGACGAATGGGCGGCGGGCAACCTGCTCGCGTACCTCTCCGAGCAGCGTGAGGCGACCGGCTACGTGCCCGACGACCGGACGCTGGTGGTCGAGCGGTTCCGCGACGAGCTGGGTGACTGGCGGCTCGTGGTGCACTCCCCGTTCGGCGCCCTCGTGCACGCGCCGTGGGCGCTCGCCATGGCGTCCCGGCTGCGTGAGCGGTACGGCGTCGACGCTCAGGCGATGCATTCGGACGACGGCATCGTGCTGCGCATCCCCGACACCGGCGGCACCGAGGTGGCCCCGCCGGCGAGCGACCTGGCGCTGTTCGATCCTGAGGAGATCGAGCAGATCGTCACGGACGAGCTGGGCGGCTCGGCGCTGTTCGCCTCGCGGTTCCGCGAGTGCGCGGCGCGTGCGCTGCTGCTCCCCCGGCACCGCCCGGGCAAGCGCATGCCGCTGTGGCAGCAGCGACAGCGGGCGGCGCAGCTGCTCACGGTGGCGAGCAAATACGCCTCGTTCCCGATCGTGCTGGAGACCGTACGCGAGTGCCTGCAGGACGTGTTCGACGTGCCGGGGCTGGTCACGCTGATGCGCGACCTGGCAGGGCGCAAGGCGCGGCTGGTCGAGGTGGAGACGCAGGTGCCCTCGCCGTACGCGCGGTCGCTGCTGTTCAGCTACGTCGGCGCGTTCATGTACGAGGGCGACGCACCGCTCGCGGAGCGCCGCGCGCAGGCGCTCGCCCTCGACTCGACGCTGCTGGCCGAGCTGCTCGGCCAGGCGAACCTCCGCGAGCTTCTCGACCCCGAGGTGGTCGCCGAGGCGTCTCTCGAGTTGCAGCGGCTGCCGGCCTCGCGGCACGCGCGCGACGTGGAGGGCACCGCCGACCTGCTCCGCGAGCTGGGGCCGCTCACGACTCCCGAGCTGATCTCGCGCGGCGCGACCGCGCACTGGCTGGCCGAGCTGGAGGAGTCACGCCGGGCGATCCGGGTGCGCATCGCCGGCGAGGAGCGATGGGCGGCGATCGAGGACGCCGCACGACTGCGCGACGCGCTCGGGGTCCCGCTGCCGGTCGGCGTTCCGGAGGTCTTCCTGGAGCCGGTCGCCGATCCGCTCGCCGACCTGCTGAGCCGGCATGCGCGTACGCACGGCCCGTTCCACGCGTCGGACGCGGCCTCCCGGTTCGGGCTCGGCGTCGCGGTGGTGAACGCCGCGCTGCACCGGCTCGTCGGCCGGGTCTCCGAGGGGGAGTTCACGCCGGGTGAGCGGGGCACCGAGTGGTGCGACACCGGGGTGCTGCGCATGCTGCGCCGCCGGTCGCTGGCTCGCCTGCGCGCCGAGGTGGAGCCCTCATCGCACGACGCCCTGGCCCGTTTCCTGCCGGCGTGGCACGGCATCGACTCCTCGCGACTGCGGGGTCTCGACGCGCTCGTGCAGGCGATCGAGCAGTTGCAGGGCGCCGCGGTTCCGGCATCGGCCCTGGAGTCGCTGGTGTTGCCCGCACGGGTCCCCGGCTACTCCCCCGCGATGCTGGACGAGTTGACCGCCTCCGGTGAGGTGGTGTGGGCGGGCCAGGGCGGCCTGCCGGGCGGCGACGGATGGGTCTCGCTCTACCTCGCGGACACGGCTCCGCTCCTCATGGCCGAGCCCACCGACATCACGGTGACGCCGCTGCATTCGGCGGTCCTGGAGGCGCTGGGCGACGGCGGGGCGGTCTTCTTCCGCACGCTGTCCGACCGGGTGGGCTCGCTGAACGACCAGGAGCTCGTCACGGCGCTGTGGGACCTGGTCTGGGCGGGCCGGCTGACCAACGACACGCTGGCCCCGCTGCGTTCGCGGCTCGGCTCGAGCCGGACCACGCACCGTCCTCGCACGCGCCGCCGCCGTCCGGTCATGCCGTCACGCACCGGCCCGCCGACGGTGGCCGGCCGCTGGTGGCTCCTGCCAGACCGCGTCTCCGACGCGACCCGCCGCAGCCACGCGCTGGCCGAGACACTGCTCGACCGGTACGGCGTGGTCATCCGCGGCGCGGTGATGGCCGAACGCACCCCGGGCGGCTTCGCGGCGGTGTACCCGGTGCTGAAGGCGTTCGAGGAGACGGGCCGGTGCCGTCGCGGCTACTTCGTGGAGGGCCTGGGCGCCGCCCAGTTCGCCCTGCCGGGGGCCGTCGACCGCCTACGCGCAACCGAACGCGCCGAATCCGCTCGCGCCCTGGTCCTCGCCGCGACCGACCCAGCCAACCCGTACGGCGCCGCCCTGCCCTGGCCCGACCGCCCGGGCGAAGCCGCAAGCGGCCACAAACCGGGCCGCAAGGCAGGCGCGCTCGTCATACTCGTGGAGGGCCAGCTGGTCCTTTACGTGGAGCGCGGCGGCAAGACCCTGCTGTCGTGGGACGAAACCGACCTGCAACCCGCCGTGGACGCGCTGGCCCTGGCCGTACACGAGGGCGCCCTGGGAAAACTCACGGTCGAACGCGCGGACGGAGGCGCCATCATCGACTCCCCGCTCGCCGCAGCGCTGGAGGCAGCCGGCTTCCACCCCACTCCGCGTGGCCTTCGTCTCCGTTCCTGACTGGTTCGGCTCGCCGCCCCTCACCTTGGCCGCAGGGAACGTGGACCCGGGACCCCGATCCCCTCGTGACCGCTCCCTCCCTCGCCTCAGCCGCAATCGGGAGCGGACCGAACGCCCATCCCCGCTCCTGACTCCTCCGGCTCGCCGCCACGCGCGACCTTGACCGCAGGGGAAACACGGACCGGGCAACCCGATTCCCTCGTGACCGCTCCATCCCTCACCTCAGCCGCAAAGCGGACCGAACGCTCCATTTAAGCTCGCCTCCGGTTCGGCTATACCGGAGGTCAGGCCGGCCGCGCCGAGCCCCCCTGACGGCTTCGGCCCCCCATGGCCGTGTGGGGGTGCAGACCCGACCCCCTGGCGGCTCCAGCTCACTATCCCCTTTGGCCATGGGGAAACGCAGATCGGACACCTCGACCCACCCATGGCGGCTCGAGGTCATCACTGCCCCTCGCCTTGGCGGTACCGGAAAACAGCCGCGAGCCGGAAATCGACAGCCGGCGCGCCCGATCGGCGCTCCGGCGACCATCGCACCTGGCGGGCCCGGCGCCGGACCTGTTCGCCCTTCCCGAAGGCGCGGAAGGGCTTTCGGACGAGGAGTCTGCGCTGGCCGCCACGGCTCCACGGTTGGCCAAGATCTTTGAGGACCTGTATCTGGACGGGTTGGGCCTGGCGTGCGTTGCGGACATCACTGCGGTCGAGGCCGGGCGACGGCTTGGCACTACGCCGTTGACCGCCACCGAGAAGGCACATCTCGATGAGTTTCTGTGGTCTGCGGACGACGATGGGAGAATCGAGATCGTTGGTGCCACCGATGTGCCCGGGGGATGCGTCATTACCCAGCCCTGGGGGTACGCACCGGAAATGCCCGGCGTCATGTCCCTGCTGTCGGCGGGCACTATCGCCTACGGGCTGTACAACAATCCCAAAAGCGGCGATCAGGGGTGCATCTATCGAGATGGCCGCGCCGAGCGCAGCCGCTTGTCCCCCAGCATTCCCCCGTACGATGACGCGACGTCACGCGAGATCCTCGTGGGGTACCTGACGCGCCGTGACCCCGTCGCCTACTGCTGCGCCTATGCGGGCCTCCGCCTTCCCAACGCCCGAGCGGTCGAGGGCCCGCCCGACACATGGTTGAGGTTGCCCGAGCGCGACTGGTGGGCCTGAGAAAGCTCCCGTACCACCTTTCGAAAATTCTCAAAAAATCTTGGGTCGTCAATCTCTTTGAGCGCCGTACCAGGCCAGGGCGCATCGGCTGCCGCCCCGCTTCTGTTCCTCGGGCCGTGAACGGCCCCGCGGTACGGGTCGGGGTTGCCTCCGAATCACGGTGGTGCTCGCAGGTCAACGCGACTGCTGTACAGCAGACAGGTACAGCAACACCGCCGTACAACACCTGCCAGAATCACACCTCGCCACTACATCCGACCAGCACAAGCCAACGCTGACCGTGGCCGTGCCGATAGTTCGGGACGAAGAGGCATTGCTGAATTGAGCCGTAGTTGGATCAAGGCGCCGGCGCTCCGCGCCGCCGCAGCCGCCCGCTCCGGCACGCCCTACGGGCGTGCGGCGTGGGCCGGTCCCTCCGGCCGTGCCGATCGGACGGCCCACCGCAGTCTCAGCGATCGCCTCCGAGCCCTACGCGTGCTCGCTGATGGGCACGGCGGACCTTGCGACGATGCAGAACGGATGCCCAGCCGGATCGAACAGCACTCGGAACCTCCTGCCCCCTGGTTGGAAGTCGGCCAGCACAGCACCGATGGCGAATAGGTGCTTCTCGGCTTGGCCGAGATCGTCGACCGCGAAGTCCAGGTGGAGCCGGCGCGCTGCACTCGAATCAGGCCACCGGATCGGCGCGGGGTTCGCGACGCGCTGGAAATCGAGGCTGAAACTGTCATCGATGATGAGCGCTACGTAGTCCTTGTTAGAGGAGAAGGACAACTCGCCGCCCAAAAACGCCTGGTAGAACCGCGCAAGCCCGGCGGGATCCGGACAGTCGATTGTGACGGCGAACAGGCTTGGCGTAGCGACCATGCGGGCTCCTCAACGGTGAGAGGCGAACAGGTTTCCCACGTTAGACAGCAGACACCTGGTCCCCCATCCACGGCGCGCCCTTACAGACATGCCTCCGGCGGGGGCACTCAGGCCCGGGGATGAGGGCCACATCACCCGCGCCGCGCACAGGTGGCTGGCCCGCCCCGGACTTTCCGGACAGCTACTTAACGGCTAATTCACGCTGCGAGCTGTCGGTTCTCGTACTCGTTGCGGACCTGTAGCGGGGTCCGATAATCGAGTCCCGAGTGGCGACGCCGAGAATTGTACCACAATTCGATATACCGTGTGATGTCTC
>DASQPY010000402.1:0-7144 GCA_035643735.1 Actinoallomurus sp.
GATCGGGTCGTCCGTGCTGCCCGGCTCGACCACGACACGACCGGTGACCGACGCCAGCCCGTCGTGGACGTCCAGCACGTCGGCGGCGGCGCTCAGGGCACCCGGTTCCCACCAGGTGTCGTCGTCGCAGAAGGCGACGTACGGGGAGCCGACGCGCCGTACGGCCGCGTTCCGCGCCGCCGCGCCCAGGTTCTTCGCGCTCCGCCACAGGCTCACCTCGGGAAAGCGTGAGAGGACCGCATCGACGGTGCCGTCCGTGGAGCCGTTGTCCGCGACGATGATCCTCGGCCGCTCCGGCAGCGCCGTCATTCGTTCGAGTGTGCGGAGGAGTTCGTGCCGCCGGTCGCGGGTCATGATGACGACGGTGAACCGATCGTCGCCGGTCGTTCCAGTCATACGGTCTCCAGGAGGACTTCATGGGTTTCCCTCCGCCGCCGGACGGCCCGGCGCTGAGTCCCCCCGCGCTACCCGACGACCACGCGACTATGCGGAGGGGACGCGCCTCCGCCGCACCACCGGTCCGACGTGCGTGCGGAGGGCGGACGGCGGGCCGACCGACACCGAGCGTCGGCCGCGTCCCGGGCGCACGATGAGAAACTGACCGTTCCCCTCGACGGCGTCGTGCTCAGCGGAGGAGTGTGATCTGTGGTGGACACCGTGGCGAACTTCGAGGCGCTGACACCGACCGCGTACCTGGACCGGTCGGCGGCGGTCTTCGCCGACCGTACGGCCGTCATCGACGGGGACCTGCGCCTCACGTACGCCGAGTTCCACGACCGGTGTCTCCGTCAGGCGGGCCTGCTGCACGACCTGGGCGTACGGCCGGGTGACCGGGTCGCGGTGCTGGCGCCCAACACGCACCTGATGCTGGAGGCGCACTACGGCGTGCTGTACGCCGGCGCGGTGCTGGTGGCGCTCAACACCCGGCTCTCGGCCGCCGAGCTGGCCTACATCGTCGAGCACTCCGGCGCGCGGGTGATGCTGCACGATCCGGGACTGAGGTCCGAGGCGAGCGAGGTCGCCACCGGACTGGACGTCCGTCTCGTCGACGGCGGCGAGGAGTACGAGCGCCTGCTGGGCGCGACCGGTGGCCGGCGGGTCCCGGTGAGCGACGAGCACGCTCTGATGGCGCTGAACTACACCAGCGGCACGACCGGGCGTCCCAAGGGCGTCATGTACCACCACCGCGGCGCGTACCTGCAGGCGATGGCCATGGCGATGCACTTCAAGCTGGACAGCGAGTCGACCTACCTGTGGACACTGCCGATGTTCCACTGCAGCGGCTGGTGCTTCACGTGGGCGGTGACACTGGCCGGGGGCACGCACGTCTGCCTGCCGCAGCTCGACGTCGAGCGGGTCTGGAGGCTGCTGGCCGGCCGGGAGATCACGCACTTCTGTGCGGCGCCGACCGTGCTCGTCATGCTGGCCGCCCACGCGGCGGCCCGGCCCGGCGGCGACGTCGTGGTCGCCGTCGGCGGGGCTCCGCCATCGCCGACGCTGCTGGAGCGCTGCGGCGAGCTCGGGCTCCAGGTCACCCATCTGTACGGGCTGACCGAGACCTTCGGCCCGGTCGTCATCTGCGACTGGCGGCCGGAGTGGGACCGCCTCCCGATCGCCGAGCAGGCGGTCGTACGGGCCCGGCAGGGCGTGGGGAACGTCATCTCCTGCGCGGTGCGCGTGGTCGACCCACGGGGCGAGGACGTCCCGATGGACGGCGAGACCATCGGCGAGGTCGCCCTGCGCGGCAACAACGTCATGCTCGGGTACTACCGCGACGAGGAGGCCACCGCGACCGCCATCCCCGACGGGTGGTTCCGCACCGGCGACCTCGGCGTGCTGCATCCGGACGGCTACCTGCAGATCCGCGACCGGGCCAAGGACGTCATCATCTCCGGCGGGGAGAACATCTCCTCGGTCGAGGTCGAGGCGGCGCTGTCGAGCCATCCGGCCGTGCTGGAGGCCGCGGTGATCGCGGTGCCCGACGAGAAATGGGGCGAGCGCCCGGCCGCCTGGGTCACGCTCAAGGACGGCGGCGACGTCAGTGCGGAGGAGCTGCGCGAGCACGTACGCGGCCGGCTCGCGCGGTTCAAGGTGCCGGACCGGATCGAGTTCGGCCCCCTGCCCAAGACCGGGTCGGGCAAGATCCGTAAGTTCGAGCTGCGCTCGGCGGCATGGGCCGGGCACGAGCGGCTGGGTCCGGTGGGCGGAGGTCCTGATGGCGTTTGACTTCTCGGTACCCGAGCGCGTCGCCGAGTGGCGTACGCGCATCGCCGCCTTCGTCGCGGAGACGGTAACCCCGCTGGAGCAGCGTGCCTTTACCAACGGGTGGACGGGGAGTTGCGGGAGAAGCTGCAGGAGGCGCAAGTACCTCGAGCCGGCTGGTCGCCGGGAGCATCCGCACAGGTCCGGCTCGCCCCGGCGCGGCTGACCCACTGCATGCGGTGGCTCGGCTGGGGGTCGAAGAGGCCGCGCTGAGGCGCGGCCGCGTTGTCGAGACCGGTCCAGGCCCGTCGCCCTCTTCCCGCTGAGTATCAGCCGGCCGGTTTGCGTACGAGGAGGCGGCCCTGCGGGAACCGCTCGTTCTCGTTCGGCTCGCGGCTCAGGCGGGCGGACTCGGTGAAGCCGGCCTTGTGCAGGAGCTCGGCGACACCGTCGAGGGACCAGCGGTACCCGAGCGTCACCCTGTGGTCGAACGGCTGCGCCAGTACCCCGGGATCGTCGTCGGCCTGGAAGAAGCCAAGGAGCAGGTGGCCGCCCGGGGCCAGTACGCGGTGGAACTCGGTGAGCACGGCCGGGAGCTCCTCCGGCGGGGTGTGGATGATGGAGTACCAGGCGAGAATGCCGCCCAGAGCCTCGTCGCCGACGTCCAGGCCGGTCATCGACCCCACCTCGAACCTCAGGTCCGCGTGCGCCTCACGGGCCAGGTCGATCATGGTCGGCGACAGGTCGACGCCGAACGCGGTCAGGCCGAGATCGCGGAGATGTGCCGTCACGCGGCCAGGGCCGCAGCCGAGGTCGGCGACCGGGCCGGCATCCGCGGCGCGTACGAGTTCGGCGAACGCGGCGATCAGCGCACGGTCCAGGGGCGGGTCGGCGAGGTGGTTGCCGAACAGCTCGGCGTAGCGGACGGCGACTGCGTCGTAGGCCGTCCGCGTCGTGTCCAGGTAGGAGGCTTCGGTCACAGCAGGGCACCGTACTCCCCTCGGGTGTCGCGTGCCTCCTCCTGCTCGACCGCTATGAGTCGGCCGGACACGGCATGCGTGGGCGGCACAATGAGGGGCATGACCCAGCACGGCCCGGCCGCTTCCGTGACGACCTGCCCTTGCGGGCTGCCCGCGCCGTACGACGACTGCTGCGGGCGTTTCCACCGCGGGGACGCGAAGGCGCCGACCGCGGAGCGGCTGATGCGCTCACGGTTCAGCGCTTTCTGCGTCGGTGACGAGGCCTATCTCCTGCGGACCTGGCATCCGTCGACGCGGCCACCGCACATCGACTTCGACAAGACCCTGCGGTGGGAGCGCCTGGAGATTCTCCAGACCTCCGGCGGAGGCTTTCTCGACGGCGACGGGGCCGTCCACTTCCGCGCCCACTACGTCGAACGCGGACGTGCCGGATATCAGGAGGAGAACAGCCGCTTCGTGGTCCAGGACGGCGCTTGGCTGTACGTCGCTCCCCTCACCCACGGCCGCGGGTAGCCTCCGTCGCGTCCGCCGCCCATACGGCAAGCGCCTATCGGCCAGGTCGTCCGGTCATCGCAACGGCTTGCTCGATGGTGCGGATGTGAGAGACATGAGGGCATGAACGTCTCGCCGGGGGCGTGGGCTCGCCTCGTTTCCGACACGGTCCGCCGGGACATCAAGGAGGCCATCGTCGTGCCGCTTACTCGTCCCTGGTGGTTCAGGCTGCTGGTGGTCCTGTACATCCAGCTGCGGAGCCTGATCCAGCTGGTCCGGGCATCGCGCTGAACCGCCGGATGCCTCGCGCGCTCTCGCTCTCAGCGGCGTCCGATGCGAAGGAGGTCACGGATCCGGTCGGCGACCGAGACGAATCCCCCGAAGAGCATGTTGCTCACCGCGGACTCCACCCTGGGATGGGGATGGGTGGGTGCCATGGCCTCGGCCGCCTTGATGGCCGCCGCCAGCCCTCGCAGCTCCGCCTGGCCGCGCCGGCGTAGCGCGGGGAACTCCTCGAGCTCCTCGCGTTCGGCATGTTCGAACACGGCCGAACGGAACCGGGCGAACATCGGGGTGAAGCTCGGGTCGTCGGGGCCCATCCGCTCGAGTTCGCGCAGCATCTTCTTGCCGAGGCGCTCCTCCTTCAGTCGGGCGTCGACGATCTTGTCACCGTGGGTCACCGCGCGCCGCATGAGGGGATGGACGATCTGCTCCTCGGCCGTCTCGTGGACGGCGAGCAACCGCCGGAGCCGGTCGAACGCATCGGCTCGCCGTGCGCCCATGTTCGCCTCGACCTTCCGGCAGAGGCTGCGGATCTCCTCGTGCTGGCGCATCAGCAGTCCGACGGCGTCGGTCTCCGGCAGGGTCCGCGAGCGTTGGGTCATAGGTCGGGCCTACCCGGTGCCGACGGTCGAAAATCATAGGTCCGCGCAGGTCCAGGCGCTGTCGGCGCCAGGTCAGGACAGGGTGGTACGCACGGAGGCCCAGGCGGGCTCGCTCAGCAGGACACGCCAGGAGGTGAACAGCTCGAGTAGGGCCGGGCCGTACGCCTCGCGGAAGTCCTCGTTGACCTGCGCGAGATCCAGCTCGTTCGCCGCGGTGATCTCGGCGATGTCCCGGCGGATCTGGGGCGTCTCGTGGGACTCGATGCCGGTGAAGCGGTTCTTGTACGGGGCGCCGTCCACCGCGAGCCGTGAGTAGGAGAAGTCACGGTCGCAGGCGGCGTAGAGGTAGACGAGATGTTCCGCGTCCTCGCCGATGACCGCCGTGAGCTCGTCCCGGCGGGTCACATCACCCAGCGCCGTGGGGAAGCCGTCAGTGCCGTAGAAGGCGTGGCACAGGCCGGCGAGCCGTACGGCCGGCCGCGCCCGCCACTCGGACAGCAGGCCGTGGACGCGCCGAAGGTGCGAGAGCAGGGTGCCGCCGGGGTGTTCGATCTCCCGCGCGTTGCGGGCGACCAGCAGGTCGATCACGGGCTGTGGTCCGGCGGTCATGTCCGGACCTGCTGGATCACCGGCCGCTGCCGGGCTGACGGCAACGGCCGGGCTTCCACGGCGCCCGCGACCCGGTGGAGGGTCAGAGCTTGGTCATCTTGTTGTACGGCGCCGGAATCCGCATTTGCCTGGGGCGGAAATCGACGAGTACAGCGACCTCGTCCTCGACGCCGATAACGACGCCGAGGCCGTACTGATCATGGTTCACCCGGTCGTCCACGGCGAACCGTTCGACCGGCGGAGCGGCGGCCGGAGGCTTGAAAGGGCTGGTGGGCAGGTGTCGCCGGGTCGCGGCGCGGGGTGTCTTCATCTTCATTAGTATGCGCCTGCGAGCCCCTCAAAGGTGTAAATACCGGTGGGCCGATCCACGAACTCATGGCATTGTCACGCCAGGTAGGCGCCCTGTTGCCGCCCGTGACTCATATTCAGGCCGGCCGCCGCCCACGGCAAAACCGAGGGCGAAGCGGGAGAGGTGCCCTCGGGACACCGCGCGGTGGGGACAGCGGGCTGGCGGACCAGTCCCTACATGTGCCGGCGCCGGTGACCGGGGCGGCCCCCGCGGAGGTGAGGGCAGCGCAGGGCGATCGGGGCCGGGAAGCCGGGACGTCGCGAGCCGGCGCACCACGTGACCGTGCGGGGCGCCCGGAGCGCGAGCCGGGCACGGTGCAGGTTCCCGTCACAACTCCTCATGCGACCAGCCAACCGTCCACGGTGTCTCGTTCACAAGAGCCCTTAGCGAAACCTGTACGTCCAGCGGGTTCAACCCGAACCCGCAGCTCAACGTGGGCGACGGAGCATTGATCCCAATTCGCTCATGACAAGAGACGTTAGGGACGAATCGGTCGGGTGGAGCGGCCGCGAACGGAGCCTTCACAGCCCGGGGCCGATCCTTAACGGAGCATTGAGGCGCCGTCCAGTCCCGCCAGGAGGGCCGTGAGGGTCGGGCCGAGTGGGGCGTCGAGCGCCACGAGAGCATGCTCGTGGCCACGGGTCACGCCCTGGTTGACGATCGCGACGGCGACGCCCAGCTTGGCCGCGTGGCGTACGAAGCGGTAGCCCGACAGCACGGTCAGCGACGACCCCAGCACCAGCAACGTCCCGGCGCGTTCGGTCAGGGTGAAGCACTCCTCGACCCTGGGCCGTGGCACGTTCTCGCCGAAGAAGATGACGTCGGGCTTGAGCAGGCCGCCACAGTCGGCGCAGTCCACGACCTGGAAGGAGTCGATCTGGTCGTCCGCCAGCACGGCGTCGCCGTCGGGGTTGATCGCGCTGACCCGCGCGCTCCAGCCGGGGTTGGCCGCGCGCAGCCGCTGGTCGAGGACCTGGCGCGGCGTACGCCGGCCACAGCTGAGGCACATGACCCGGTCGAGGCTGCCGTGGAGCTCGATCACGTCGTGCGCGCCGGCGGCCTGCTGTAGCCCGTCGACGTTCTGGGTGATGATCCCCGCGACGAGTCCACGCTCCTGGAGCCCGGCCACGGCACGGTGGCCGGCGTTGGGGGCGGCGCGGGTGATGTGCCGCCAGCCGAGATGGCCGCGCGCCCAGTACCGCCGGCGGGCGGCGGCGCTGCCGGCGAACGCCTGGTAGGTCATCGGCTCGGCCCGCCGCTTCTGTCCGGTCTCCCCGCGATAGTCGGGGATGCCGGACTCCGTCGACAGGCCGGCGCCGCTGAGGATCACCACGTCGCCGTCCGCGACGAGGTCGGCCAGCATCTCCAAGCCGGGGCCGGCATCCGGCCCGGCCAACGCGCCGAGCCCGCCCGGGCTCCCGTTCACGGTCCCAGTCACACCCCCATGGTGCCCGATTCACCCGATTACCCGAATCGCGGCACTCTGCGGTGTCTCGCTCGCGGCACGCGACCCCTGACATCCCGCGGCCACCGAGGTCGCCACGGTGAGGCCGAAGGCGCAACATTGGCCGTATGTGCAGAAGCATCAAGACACTGCGGCCACTCGCCACGGACGATGCCGCCGAGGA
>DASQPY010000403.1:0-7465 GCA_035643735.1 Actinoallomurus sp.
ACCAGGCCGTTCAGCGGCGCGGTGTCCGAGGTCACGTCGGACTCGATGTCCAGCTCGCCCCGTGCCAGCATGACCGTCACGCCGTGCTCGCCGATGGGGCCGGAGACCAGGATCGCGTCACCGGGCCGTACGTCGCCGCCGAGCGGGCGCCGGATCGCGCCGACCCCGGCGGTGTTGATGTAGCAGCCGTCGGCCTTGCCCCGCTGGACCACCTTGGTGTCGCCGGTGACGATCCGCACGCCGGCGGCCTCCGCCGCGGCCCGCATCGACGCGACGATCCGCTTCAGGTCCGCGACCGGGAAGCCCTCCTCCAGGATGAAGCCGGCCGACAGGTGTAGCGGCTCGGCACCGGAGACGGCCAGGTCGTTGACGGTGCCGTTGACGGCCAGGTCGCCGATGTCGCCGCCGGGGAAGAACAGCGGTGACACGACGAAGGAGTCCGTGGTGAACGCCAGCGAGGCGCCGTCGATGCTGAGCCGCGCGCCGTCGTCGAGCGGTTCGAGCAGCGGGTTGCGGAAGGCGTCGAGGAAGACCGCCTGGATCAGCGTCTGGGTGGCCTTGCCGCCCGCGCCGTGGGAGAGGGTGATGTTCTCCTCGCGCAGCCGTGGCCGGGCCCGCCGGGCCCGGTCGATGCGTTCGAGCACCTGCTCCTCGCGGGAGGCCATCTCGACGTGCGCGTGCTCGCGTACGGCGGCCTCGGCCCAGTCGGCGGACCGCTCGGGCACGGATCCTTCGATCAGGGGTCGCTCAGCCACGAGTGGCCTCCTGGACCCGCTCGCGGGTGAACCGGCCGAAGTTGTAGTACGCCGCGCAGGCGCCCTCGGAGGAGACCATGCAGGTGCCGATCGGCGTCTCCGGCGTGCACGCGGTGCCGAACACCTTGCACTCCCAGGGTTTGAGGACGCCCTTGAGCACCTCACCGCACTGGCAGGCCTTCGGGTCGGCCACCCGGCTGCCCGGGATCTCGAAGATGCGCTCGGCGTCGAACCCGGCGTACGCGTCACGGACCTTCAGTGCCGAGTGGGAGATAAAGCCCAGCCCCCGCCACTCGAAGTACGGACGCAGCTCCATCGTCTCGTTGATCACCTTGAGCGCCTTGAGGTTGCCGTCCCACGGCACGACGCGGCCGTACTGGTTCTCCACCTCCGAGCGCCCCTCGGCGAGCTGCTGGAGCAGCATGTGGATCGACCGCAGGATGTCCAGCGGCTCGAACCCGGCGACGACCAGCGGCTTGCCGTACTCGCGCGCGATGAAGTCGTACGGCCGGCAGCCGATCACCGTCGAGACGTGGCCGGGGCCGATGAAGCCGTCGAGGCGCAGGTCCGGGGAGTCCAGGATCGCCTTGATGGCCGGGATGATCGTCACGTGGTTGCAGAAGATCGAGAAGTTCGTCAGCCCCTCGGCCTTGGCCCGCAGCACGGTCATCGCCGTGGACGGCGCGGTGGTCTCGAAGCCGATCGCCATGAAGACGACCTTCTTGTCCGGGTTCTGCCGGGCGATCTTCAGCGCGTCCAGCGGTGAGTACACCATCCGGATGTCGGCGCCGGCCGCCTTGGAGTCGAAGAACGACCCACGCCCGCCGGGCACCCGCATCATGTCGCCGAAGGAGGTCATGATGACGCCGGCCTGCTCGGCGATGTGGATCGTGTCGTCCACCCGGCCCATCGGGATCACGCAGACCGGGCAGCCCGGCCCATGCACGAGCGTGACGTTCTCCGGGAGGTAGTCCTCCAGCCCGTGCTTGTAGATCGTGTGCGTGTGCCCGCCGCACACCTCCATGAACTTGTACCGCCGGCCCGGCTCGCACAGGCTCGCGATCGAGGCGGCCAGGGCACGGGCCTTGTCCGCGTCGCGGTACTCATCGACGAAGCGCATCACTCGATCCTCGATTCCATCAGTGCCTCGATCTCGTCGGCGTAGGCCTGGCCGATCCCTTCGAGGAAGTCCATCGCCGCCTTGGCCTCGGCTTCGTCGATCTTGGACAGGGCGAAGCCGACGTGGATCAAGATCCAGTCGCCCGGCTGCGGGTTCTCTTCGGTGATCAGACCGATGTTGATGTTTCGCCGCACGCCGCTGATGTCGACCTTGGCGAGGTCAGGTTGATCGGGAAGGATCTCCACGATCTCCCCGGGGATTCCCAGGCACATCCCGCGCCTCCGCTATCTCGATGGATTCCAGCATCAGTTCGTCGCCGCCGATCAAGTCGATGTCGCCGCCTCCACAGGCGGGACAGACGGCCAGCGGGTCGAGCGTGCCGGCGGCGTGGCCGCACGACCGGCAGTTCATCCGGGCGGGCGTCACGATCAGATCGATGGCCGCCCCTTCGGCGATGGTGCCCTCGGTGACCAGCTGGAACGCCTGGTTCATGGCGGGTTCGACGATGCGCAGCAACGCACCGGCGCGTACCTTCGCCCGGCTCACCGGGCGCCCGTCGGCGCGCTTCTCCACCGCCTCGAGGATCGCCTCGGCAAGTCCGATCTCGTGCACGGTCAGCTCACCGTCCCGGATACGCCCGGTGCGGTCTCCGCCTCCGGGGTCTGCGTCGAACGGCCATGAAGCTCCTCCTTGATGAGTTCGCGAACCAGCTGGATGGCGGGCTCGATGGCCGCGGTGACCGGCGGGCTGAGCTCCATCCCGGGCGAGACGTCGGCCGGCTCGCAGCCGACGAGCAGGACCCGCCGCATCTCCCCGCCGACCACCCCGACCAGGTCCAGGACGGCGTCGGGCGTCATCCCGTGCGCGTCGATGACGGCCTGCGGCCGCCCCTCTTCGAGTTCGAGCGCGTAGATCGTGCCGGGCGGCTCGCCGCGCGGTGTGGCGTCCACCAGGATCGTCACGTCGTAGTCGGACAGCTCGTAGGCGAGATGGATGCCCCGGATGCCGAAGTCGCCGACGTCGACGCCCTCGGGCAACCGCACGTCGGCCAGCCGCCGCGCGACCTCCACCCCGAACCCGTCATCGCCGAGGAACACGTTGCCGACGCCCGCGACCAGGATCTTCACAGCGGCTCCACGTCATCGGGGGCGAAGTACCAGAAGCGGCCCTGCGCGCGCCGCAGGTCGGTGCCGGGGTCGTCGTCGATGGTCACCGCCAGGTGCTGGGAGCCGTCGACGTCGAACAGCACCGCCTCGACGGTGGCGACGCGCCCGGCGACGAACATGTCCTGCGCGTCGGCACGACCGGCCGGCCGCAGCAGGACCTTGCTGCCCTTGCCGACCTCGTGCCCGGCCACCGTGATCCGGTCGGTCTCCGGCGAGACGGACGCGTCGGCGCCAGGGTCCCACCAGGGCTTTTCGGTGCTGAAGACCGGCACCTCGTCCCGGCCGTCGTCCCATCCGCGCCGCGGGCCGGGCGAGCGAATCGCGCCGTGCAGGCGGTCGAGCAGCTCGGGCGGCATCGCGTCGACCCGGTCGATGATTTCCGCGGCCCGCGGGTCGGTGGCGCGCGCCTCGCGCTTCTCCTCGTCGGTCAGCGTCATGGTGCGCAGGCTGAGGATCTCGTCGATCTCGGTCGCGTCGAACAGGTCACCGGCGCTCTCCGGCGCGATCTGGGGCCGGTCCTCCAGGATGATCGGCGAGGACAGGACCACGTCGTCCTCGATCAGCACCGGCCAGGTGCGGAGGTTCTCACAGCCCTCGACCGCGGGCCTGGCCCATTCGGGCGGGTCGAGCAGGGACACGAACGTCCCGCCGGTGACCCCGATCAGTGTGTGCGCGGCGACCAGCGAGTGCCGCAGCGCCTCGGGGCGCTCCTCCCCGGTCCACTCGCTGGTGTTCTCCAGGCGCAGCCGCAGCCGGACCACGCCGTACGGGCCGGGGATCCGCTCGGCGGAGGCACGGACCCGTACATGCAGGGGCTGCCAGGTGCGGGCGACGCCGTCCTCGGTCTCCCGTCCGCCCGGGATCCGGATGTCACGGACCTGTTCGCCCTCCAGCACCTCCTCCAGCCGCCAGGCATGGTCGATCTCGCGCTCGGCCGCCTCGTCGAACGACTCGCCGTCCTCGGAGGTGCGGGCCTGCACGTGCAGGAAGCGCGAACGGGTATGCACCAGCTCGCCGGCCTCGATCAGGCACTCGGTCTGGCAGGACGAGGGTTCCTCGGTCACGGTGAAGCCGGGCGGCACGAAGACCCCGAACTGCCACCGCACCTGGTTCTTCACCGCGCTGGCGCGGTACGGGTAGAGCAGGTAGCCCTCGTACAGGACGGCGTCCGCGATCTTGCGCGCGGCCTCCAGGTCTCTCATGGCCGGGCCTCCTTGGCCTGAGCGAGCAGGTCGGCGATGACGTCGTCCCAGCCCGGCAGGGCCTTGGCCGCCTTGTAGAGCTGGAGTTCGGCGAGGGTGTCGCGGCGCAGCCGCAGCCAGCCCGAACCGGGGAAGAAACGGTCCATCGCCTCCTTCCAGACGGCGACCGGCACGCGCTGCGGTGACTCGCTGGTCCAGGGGACCTGGTCCACGGCGAAGCCGGTGGGGGTACGGACGAAGACGGTGCCGCTGAACAGCAGCAGCAGCGGGATCTCGCCGTCCTCCAGCGAGGCGAAGTACTTGTTCGCCGCGACCTCGAGGTCATAGGAGCACGGCACGGGCACGTCGATCTCGGTCTCGCCGGTGAACCCGGGCACCATCACCGCGACCGTGGCGAGCTGGAGCGGCTTGAGGGTGTCGCCCCAGCGCTCGGGAGTGCCGAACAGGTCCGCGAGCAGCGGCGTCTCGGCCTCGGAGTACGTGCGGCGGTGCGGCTCGATGCGGAACTGACAGCGCAGGACGATGGCGTTCACCGTGCTGCCACCGGTCTCCGCGATGCGGATGCGGAAGACAAGGGTGGGCGAGGCCGCGTACGGGTCGGACCGTACAGCGAGGGACGCGAAAGTGAGCTCAGCCACGCGCCTCCTCCTCCCGGACCACTCGCTCGCTCCGGTCGCGCAGGGCGGTGAAGAAGCCGTTGATCCGGTCCCACGCCTCCTCGCCCCCGTCGAAGCCCTTCCAGTACAGCCGGACCAGGCCGACGAGCTCGTAGCAGACGTCGATCGGCACGAGGTAGGCGCCGGTGTCGCGGTCGATGAGGAGCGCCTCGACGTCGGGCTGGACGTCGGCGACGGCGGGGTTCGCGGCGAGGATGCGCACCCAGGCGTCCAGCGCCAGCTCCGACTCGGTCGCCCCTGCCGGACTCGGGTAGAACGCGACCGTGCGGCCCATGCCGGTGTTGCGGAAGAAGAACGCCATGCGTACCGGAATGGCCAGCTCGTCCCAGTCGCCCTCGGACATCGCGAAGTCCGGGTCGTAGCGGTAACGCTCGGGTACCGCCTGGAACCGTCGCATCGGAGAGTCGGTGTCGTCCGTGGAGCGGCGTTCCGAACCCGCGCCGGCATGAGTGAACAGCAGCATGCAGGGCCGGCAGGTGCAGAGGATGTGCCGATCCTCCAGGTTCGCGACGTGACCGTGGTCCTCGCCGATCGGCTCGGCGCACATCTCGCACTTCTCGACGGGAGGCGCGGCGGGTCCCTGGGCGGCCTCCCGCTCGCGTTCGTACCGCTCCCGTCCCGCGGCGAACCGGCGCAGGCTCACGGCCGCTCCCTCCTGTCGTACGCGCCGGCGGAAGGGGTCACGAGACGACCTCCTCCGGCACCGCGCATTCTTTGCCTTGGTACGGGTGGATCTGCAGTAGCTTCGGCTCGGCGACGACGCCTTCGACGGCGACCTCGGTGATCTCCGGAGCGTCCTCGAGGATCGCTCTCTCGATCGCCATCGTGGCGGTGACCTGCGATGACGGGCACCCTGAACAGTTACCCTCCAGACGGAGGCGTACAACCCCCCGACCGTCCGGCGCAGGGTCGATTCCCAGAAGTTCTACGCCGCCGGCGTGCGATCCGAGGTAGGGCCGCACCCGTTCGAGCGCCCCTCGGACGCGCTCGGCGGTGCTCATCGGATGGAGGTCGTGCACGATCAGCAGCGAGCCGACGAGATCGTCGCCGGCGAGCGTGCGCGCCGTGTCGTCGCCGACCATCTCCAGGATCCGGGCCAGGCCTGCGCCGTAGATCTCGATGAGCGCGGTGACCAGTTCCTCGGCCCGGTCGCGGTCGGCCGTGTCGTCGATCTCTGCGAGCAGCCGCTCCACGCGCGCGCCCGCTTCTTGTACGTCCTTGGATCCAGGCATCGCCAGGCCCTTTCCGGTCGGTCGTGGTTCGGGCGGCTCCGCCGCGGCCCCGGCCCGGTGGGGCCGCGGCGGAGTACCGGGGAGTGGCTCAGCCCTCGCCCGTGAAGGCGTGCGGTGAGTGGATGCGGTCCAGAGACCTGCCGTTGCCCGTGTACATGTGCACGCCGCAGGGCAGGCACGGGTCGAAGCTGCGGACGGTGCGCATGATGTCGATCCCCTTGAAGTTCTCCGGGGAGTTCTCCTCGAAGATCGGGGTGTTCTGCACGGCGTCCTCGTACGGCCCTGGCGTCCCGTACTCGTCACGCACGCTGGCGTTCCACGGCGTCGGCGGGTACGGGTGGTAGTTCGCGATCTTGCCGCCTCTGATCACCATGTGGTGGGACAGCACGCCGCGTACGGCCTCGGTGAAGCCGACGCTGACCGCCTCGTCCGGGACCTTGAACTTCTCCCAGGTCTTGGTGTGGCCGGCTCTCACCTCGGCGAGGGCCTTCTCCACGAAGTACAGCGCCTGCGCGGCGGCGTACGCCTGGAAGTAGGTACGGGCCCGGTTGCGCTCGATCGCGTTGGACAGCGGCTCCCCATTCCACATGGGGATCTTCCACTCGAACGTCTTCTCCGGCACCGACATGGTCTGGGGCAGGTTGATGACGACGCTGTTGCCGGTGGCCCGGACGTAGCCGGTGTCGACGAGGCCGGACAGCGCGGTGGACCACAGGCGCGCGATCGGGCCGCCGCCGGTGTCGAGGGCGAGGTGATCCTTGCCGTCGAACCAGCGCGGCGACATGACCCAGCTGTACTTGTCCTCGAAGTTGCGCTTGCCGGGCTTGGGGATCGTGTGCTGGTTCCACGGATGGTGGATGTCGACCGGGTTGCCCAGCGGGTCGTGGGTGACGAACTTGTCCTTGTCCGTCCAGTTCTCGTAGTACGAGCTGCCGAGCAGGATGCGGATGCCGAGGTTGATGTCGACCAGGTCGTTCGTCACGAGCCTGCCGTCGACGACGATGCCCGGCGTCACGAACATCTTCCGGCCCCAGTCGGCCATGTTCTTGTACTGGAAGTCGCAGTGGTCCGGGTCGTTGAAGGAGCCCCAGCAGTTCAGCAGGACCCGCCGCCGCCCGACCGCCTGGTAGCCCGGCAGTGCGTCGTAGAAGAAGTCGAACAGGTCGTCGTGCATCGGCACGACCCGCTTCATGAACTCCACGTACCGCATCAGCCGGGTCAGGTAGTCCGTGAACAGCTGCACGGTGGCGACCGTGCCGACGCCGCCCGGGTAGAGCGTCGAGGGGTGCACGTGGCGCCCCTCCATCAGGCAG
>DASQPY010000404.1:0-6499 GCA_035643735.1 Actinoallomurus sp.
ACGATGCCCCCGAAGATCCTCGACCTGCCGATCGGCCTGGACGCCTCCGGCACGCGTACCGAGAGTGATTCCATCGGCGAGATCGAGGTGCCGGCCGACCACTACTGGGGCGCGCAGACCCAGCGGTCCCTGATCCATTTCGACATCGGCGACGACCTGATGCCGAAGGCCGTCTACCACGCGTACGGCTACGTGAAGAAGGCCGCAGCGATCGTCAACGACGCAGCGGGCCGGCTGCCACCCTGGCAGGCGGAGCTGATCGGCCGGGTCGCGGACGAAGTGATCGGCGGGGAGCTGGACGGGGAGTTCCCGCTGTACGTCTGGCAGACCGGCTCGGGCACCCAGTCGAACATGAACGTCAACGAGGTGATCTCCAACCGGGCGATCCAGCTGGTCGGCGGGCGGCTCGGCAGCAAGGACCCGATCCACCCGAACGACCACGTGAACATGGGCCAGTCCTCCAACGACACGTTCGTCACCGCCATGCACATCGCCGCGGTGCGGGCGGCCGGCACGCGACTGCTCCCGGCCCTGCAGCGGCTGCGCGACGCCGCCGCGGCCAAGAGCGGCGAATGGGCGCACGTGGTCAAGATCGGCCGAACGCATCTCGAGGATGCGACGCCGCTCACCGTGGGCCAGGAGTGGTCGGGGTACGTCGCACAGCTCACCGACGCCGGCGACCATCTGGCGGGCGCGCTGACCGGGCTGCATCGCCTCGCGATCGGGGGTACGGCGGTCGGTACGGGCTTGAACGCTCCATCCGGCTTCGGCGACGAGGTCGCGGCGCGGATCGCGGAGCTGACCGGGCATCCCTTCGCGAGCGCGACGAACAAGTTCGCCGCCCAATCCTCCTGTGACGCGCTGGTCCGCGTGTCGGCCGCGGTGCGCGCGCTGGCCGTCCCGTTGTTCAAGTTCGCCAATGACGTGCGCTGGCTGGGGTCGGGCCCCCGCACCGGCCTGCACGAGCTGGTCCTGCCCGCCAACGAGCCGGGGTCCTCGATCATGCCGGGCAAGGTCAACCCGACCCAGGCCGAGGCGATGTTGATGGTCGCCATTCAGGTGATGGGCAACGACACGGCCGTCTCCATCGCCGGCGCCGAGGGCAACTTCGAGCTCAACGCGTTCCGGCCCGTGATCATCAATAACGTCCTGCACTCGATGCGGATCCTGGCCGACATGATGGACCACTTCCGCGAGTTCCTCGTCGAGGGCGCCCGGCTCGACACCGTACGCCTGAAGGACAACGTCGAGCGTTCGATCATGATGGTGACCGCGCTGAGCCCGGTCATCGGCTACGACAAGGCCGCGCGGATCGCCCACCGCGCGCTGGATGAGGATCTGACGCTCAGGGACGCCGCGCTGAGGTCGGGGGTCAGCCCGGAGCTCTACGCCAGAGTGGTCGACCCCGAACGTCTCACCCGGCCGGGAACGGCCGGATGAGGCGCTGAGCGTCCGTTCAGTGGAACTGCGGGACGATGAGGTAGATCCCGTACGCCGCGATGAGCGCAGAGGCGAGGAAGCACAGGCCCGCGGCGGCGTTGCCGAGTCTTCCGCCCCGCGCCGGGGCACCGTCCTCGTCGCCCTGCGCCGAGGCCAGGACACCGACCGAGAAGATCACGACGATCGCCACGCCGACGGCGAAGCTGACCACGGCCACTTCGCCGAGCGCGCTCCATTTGATGTCCATCTCGCTACCTCCTTACGCCGCGGTCGCCGACATGACGGCCGCCGTCGGCTCGTCGTTGACGTTCTTGGAATCGACCGGATTGCGCCGCGAGACGGCGTAGATGCCTACGGCGACCGCGAGGGCGGCCACGGAGATGATGACGACTCCGGCCGTGCCCCGCTTGGCCACCGCCGCGGACACGCCCCCGACCGCCGCCGCCGCGGGGAGGGTGAACAGCCAGGCCAGCGCCATCCGACCGGCCACGCTCCAGCGCACCTCGGCGAGGCGGCGGCCGATGCCCGCGCCGAGGATCCCGCCGGAGCACACCTGGGTCGTGGAGAGCGCGAAGCCGAGGTGGGACGAGGCGAGGATCACCGTGGTCGACGCGGTCTCGGCCGCGAAGCCCTGCGGTGACTGGATGTCGGTCAGACCCTTGCCCATGGTCCGGATGATCCGCCAGCCGCCGACGTAGGTCCCTAGCGCGATCGCCAGGCCCGCCATCAGGACGACCCACCAGGGCGGACCGGAGTCGTGGCTCAGGATCCCGGCCGAGATCAGCGTGAGCGTGATGACGCCCATCGTCTTCTGCGCGTCGTTGGTGCCGTGCGCCAGCGAGACCAGCGACGCGGAGGCCACCTGCCCGTACCGGAACCCGCGCGAGACCTCCCGCTCCCGGCCGCGCCGCGTGATCACGTACGCGAGGTAGGTCGCCACCATCGCGACCACGCCGGCGACCAGCGGGGAGGCGATGGCGGGAATGAGGATCTTCTCGGTGACCGGTCGAAGTGGACGACGTGCACACCGGCGCCCACCCAGACCGCCCCGACCAGCCCGCCGAACAGGGCGTGGGACGAACTGGACGGAAGTCCGGACAGCCAGGTCAGCAGGTTCCACACGATCGCCCCCACCAATCCGGCGAAGACCATCGCCGGGGTGACCAGGCCGTCGTTCACGATCCCGCCCGAAATCGTCTTGGCGACCTCCGTGGACAGGAACGCCCCGACCAGGTTGAGGATCCCGGAGATCCCGACCGCGACCCGGGGAGGCAGGGCTCCCGTCGCGACCGAGGTCGCCATCGCGTTCGCGGTGTCGTGGAAGCCGTTGGTGAAATCGAATGCCAGTGCCGTGACGATGACGATCATGACCAGGAACGACCAGTGACTCATCGGGCCTTTGCCTCCTCAACGAGGGTGCGGCAAGTCTGACCAGGATAAATTCCGGTTGTGAACGGGAAGTGAAGTCCGTCCGGATAAGGGCGGCATTCGCCTTGGACGATCAGGCGTTCATCGAGCGAGAGAACGCCGGCCGCGTTCCAGGAACTCGCGTTCCACCCTGTTGCCGGTACGGGCGATCGCCCGGTCGTAGGCCGAAGCCGCCTCGGCGTCGCGGCCCAGGCGCCGGAGGAGATCGGCGCGGATGGCGTGGAACAGGTGGTAGCCGTCCAAGTCAAGCTCGTCGACGAGGGCCAGCGCGGCGGACGGTCCCTCGACCTCGGCCACCGCGACCGCGCGGTTGAGCGCGACGACCGGCGTCGGGGTGAAGGCCAGAAGCTGGTCGTAGAGTCGCAGGATCTGCCGCCAGTCGGTGCCGGACGCGGTCGGCACGTCGCTGTGGACCGCGTTGATCGCCGCCTGGACCTGGTACGGGCCTGGGCGGCCACGCCGGAGGCACCGCCGCACGATGGCCTGGCCTTCGGCGATGAGGTCGCGGTCCCACCGGCCGCGGTCCTGGTCGGCCAGGAGGATGAGGTCGCCGTCCGGGGTCGTGCGGGTGGTCCGGCGCGACTCCAGGAGCAGCATCAGCGCGAGCAGGCCCATGGTCTCGGGCTCGTCGGGCATGAGCTCGTCCAGCAGCCGGCCGAGACGGATGGCCTCCGCGCAGAGGCTCTCGCGGACCAGCCGGTCGCCGGAGCTGGCGGCGTAGCCCTCGTTGAAGATCAGGTACACGACGGCGAGCACCGCGCGGAGGCGGCTCGGCAGGTCGGCCTCCCTGGGCACCCGGTACGGGATGCCCGCGTCACGGATCTTGCCTTTGGCCCGCACCAGCCGCTGGGCCATCGTCGGCTCGGGCACCAGGAAGGCGCGCGCGATCTCGGCGGTCGTGAGGCCGCCCAGCAGCCGAAGCGTCAGCGCGACACGGGCGGCGGTGCCGAGCGCGGGGTGGCAGCAGGTGAAGATCAGGCGTAGCCGGTCATCGCGTACGGCGCCCTGGTCGGCCGGTTCGTCCCGGGCGTTGAGCAGCGCCGCCTGCGCGTGCCGATCGTCGCGCGAGGCCTCCCGGCGAAGGCGGTCGATGGCCCGGTTGCGGGCGGTGGTGATGATCCATCCCGCCGGGCTCGGGGGGAGGCCGGCGGACGGCCAGCGTTGTACGGCGGTGGTGAACGCGTCCTGGACCGCCTCCTCGGCGATGTCGATGTCGCCGAAGACGCGAACGAGAACGGCGACCGCGCGGCCGTGCTCCTCGCGGAACACGCGCTCGATCCATTCGCCGGCCGGATCGACACGATCCGGAAGATGTTCTTCCATGGACTTCTCTCCGGGACGTCGAGAATCCGGGGACTGCTTCTACCTGTACGTGAGAGCGCCGGAGGGCGGCGCGAGAACGTGAGGATCAAGGGCCATGAAATACATGATGTTGATGCAGTTCAGCGCCGCACAGACGGACTTCCCGGGCATCGAGAGCTGGACCGCCGAGGAGCTCAAGGCGCACATCGCGTTCATGCAGAGCACCAACGAGGAGTTCACCCGCTCCGGCGAGCTCGTCGACGCCCAGGGGCTCGCCATGCCCGACCAGGCCAAGATCGTACGCGCTGACGGCGGCCGGCCGCCGGTGGTCAGCGACGGGCCGTTCCCCGAGACCAAGGAGTTCCTGGCGGGGTGGTGGATCGTCGACTGTGACACCCCCGAGCGCGCGGTGGAGCTCGCGGCGATCGTGTCGGCCGCGCCCGGCCCCGGCGGCAGGCCGCTGAACATGCCGATCGAGGTACGTCCGGTGATGTCGGCGCCCTCCGGGGAGGTGTGAGGTCTGGACACGGGCACCGAGGACCTGCTGCGCCGGCTGGCACCGCAGGTCCTCGGCGTGCTCGCCCGGCGGTTCGGGGACTTCGAGGCCGCCGAGGACGCGGTACAGGAGGCCCTGCTGGCCGCGGCCACCCAGTGGCCCGGTGAGGACGTGCCCCGCAACCCGCGGGGATGGCTGATCCAGGTCGCGGTCCGCCGCATGACCGAGCAGGTGCGAGGCGAGCAGGCGCGGCGGCGCCGGGAGGACCTCGTGGCCCAGCGCGACGGGCCGCGGTCGGCGCCCCCGGCCGACGCCGAGGACGAGTCCGACCGCGACGACACACTGACCGTGCTGTTCATGAGCTGCCATCCGGCGCTGACGCCGACGTCGGCGATCGCGCTGACCCTTCGGTCGGTCGGCGGCCTGACCACGGCCGAGATCGCACGTGCGTTCATGGTGCCCGAGGCGACGATGGCGCAGCGGATCAGTCGCGCGAAGCAGCGCATCAAGGCGTCGGGCATTCCGTTCGGCATGCCCGCTCCCGAGGAGCGGGCGGACCGTCTCCACGCGGTGCTGCACGTGCTGTACCTGATCTTCAACGAGGGGTACGCGAGCAGCATCGGTCCCGACCTGCACCGCGACGAGCTGTCGCGTGAGGCGATCCGGCTGACCAGGGCGGTGCACCGGCTCCTGCCCGGCGACTGCGAGGTGTCCGGACTGCTCGCGCTGATGCTGCTCACCGAGGCCCGGCGCCCGGCGCGTACGGGGCCGGCCGGCGAGCTGGTCCCGCTCACCGAACAGGACCGGAGCCGCTGGGACGGCGCGGCGATCGCCGAAGGCGTCGAGCTGATCACCGCCACCCTGGCCAAGGGCGCGGTCGGGCCCTACCAGCTACAGGCCGCGATCAACGCCGTGCATGACGAGGCGCCCCGGGCCGAGGACACCGACTGGCCGCAGATCCTGGCCCTGTACGGCCTGCTGGAACGCATGTCCGGCGGCAACCCGCTGGTCGCGCTCAACCGCGCCGTCGCGGCGGCCATGACCCACGGCCCGGCCACGGGACTCGCGACGCTGGACGCGCTCGACGGGCGCCTGGCCGGACACCACCGTCTCCACGCGGCACGGGCCCACCTTCTCGAGATGATGGGCGACCGGCGGGGCGCCCTCGAGAACTACCGCGCGGCGGCCGCCCGTACGACGAGCGGTCCCGAGCACCGCTACCTCATGACCCGCGCCGCCCGCCTCACCGCACCATAAGCCCGTTCTGTGGGTACATCCATCCATATGAGCTGGTCGCCAGGGCGGCCGGAATGAGGGCCGTCGTCTACACCGGCACCCGCTCGGTAACGGCCCAGGACGTGCCGGACGCGGAGCTGGAAGAACCGACCGACGTCGTCGTGCGGATCACCTCGAGTGCGATCTGCGGGACCGACCTGCACATGTACGACGGCCGGACCGGGGCCGAACCGGGTCTGGTCTTCGGCCACGAACCGCTCGGCGTGATCGAGCGGGCCGGGACCGCGGTGGAGATGGTCGAGCGCGGGGACCGGGTGGTGATCCCGACCCACCTGTACTGCGGCGTGTGCGTCAACTGCGCGCGGGGGCTCTCGGCCGCCTGCCTCCGGGTGCGCCCGGGAGGGTTCGGGGCGGCGTACGGCTACGCCGGCATGGGCGCGTACCGCGGCGCGCAGGCCGAGCTGCTGCGGGTGCCCTACGCCGACGCCAACTGTGTCCCGGTACCGGGTGAACCCGGGGACGACCTCGAGGACGATCTGGTGCTGCTGGCCGACGCCTTCGTGACCGGCTGGCACGCGACCGAGCTGGCGCAGGTAC
>DASQPY010000405.1:0-2511 GCA_035643735.1 Actinoallomurus sp.
ACAGGACCCACCACCCGGCGGCGAGCGCCGGGAATGAGCATCGAACAGCGCCGAGAGATGATCGTGGCCGCGGCGTTGCCGCTGGTCGCCGAGTACGGCGCCACCGTGACCACCAACCAGATCGCGCGTGCCGCCGGCATCGGGGAGGCCACGATCTTCCGCGCGTTCACCGACAAGGAAGAGCTGCTGGGCGCCTGCATGGCCGAGGCGGTCCGGCCCGACCATGCCATCCGGGAGATCGCCTCGATCCCGCTGGACCAGCCGCTGGACGCGCGCCTCGTCGAGGCCGCCGACGCGCTGGGCGCGCACCTGGCCCGCATGGGAGCGTTGGCCGGCGCGCTGTACGCCTCCGGGCACCGGCGCCGGCCGCGACCTGGCCACGATGCCGACCGACCGGGCGAGGAGAAGGACCGGCCGCCGGCCAACAGGCGCGATGAGTCGATGGCGGCGATCCGCGCGGCCGTGGCGGACCTGTTCGAACCCGGCGAGGACTCCCTGCGAGTGGACGCCGAGGACGCGGCCGCGATCTTCCTGGGCCTGCTGTTCACCCGCGCGCGCTCCGACGAGACGGGAGGACTCGGCTCCGAACGCCTCGTCCAGGTCTTCCTGCACGGCGCACTGGCTGAGAGGGAGGACGCGTGACGGTCACGCTCAACCACACGATCGTCCCGGCGGCGGACCACCAGGAGGCCGCGCGTTTCTTCGCGACCGTCATGGGCCTGGAGTGCCTTCCGCCCGCCGGCTCACACGGCCACTTCGCGCCGGTCAGGGTCAACGACGAGCTGACCGTGGACTTCATGGCGGTCGACGAACCGCCAGGACATCACCTGGCGTTCGACGTGGACCCGGACACCTTCGACCGGATCCTCGCCCGCATCCGCGAGTTGGACGTGCCGTTCGGCAACGGCCCCGTCACGACCACCAACGGCCGCATCGACCACCCGCTGTGCCCCCGCGGCCTGTTCTTCGTCGACGGCGCCCGCAACCTGTACGAGGTCATGTCGCCCGCCTGAGCGTGCGAGCTCAGACGAAGAGTGGCTCGGCGGCGGAGCGCTCGGCCAGCGCGTTCATCGTCGCGTCGTCCGGGCCCGTGGTGTACCGGGAGGCGGCGTCGAGCACGCGGGGCAGCAGGCCGACGTCGCCGACGCTGTTGACGAAGACCCCAGGACGGCTCAGCGCCCACCAGACCGCCAGGTCGATGTCGTCCTTCCGCTGGAGCGGCTCGTACCAGGTCGACCGGCTGTGCGGGCGGTCGCGCCAGTGGCGCAGCGCGATCGACTTGATGGTCTGCACCGCGACCTGCCGCTCCTGGCAGGTCGCGTAGAGCGCGTCGAAGTTGTCGGCGTAGTACGGGTTCCGCATCGTCACGTAGTTGTAGGGCAGCAGCACCGAGTCGAAGTCGAACCGCTCGAGGCTGCGCCGGTGAGTGGCGGCGATCTGCGTGCCGTGGCCGGTCACCCCGATGTGGCGTACGAGGCCCTGCTCCCTTGCCTCGATCGCCGCCTCCAGGGCGCCGCCGGGGCTGAGAGCGATGTCCCACTCGATGGGGTCGGCCAGGTTGTGCAGCTGCAGCAGGTCGACGTGGTCGACGCCGAGCCGCTCCAGCGAACGGTGCAGTTCGTCGCGGGCGGCGCTCGCCCGGCGTTCGCCGGTCTTGGTGGCCAGGAAGAACCGCTCCGGCTCGCGCGCCAGCAACGGTTTGAGCCGCACCTCGGCCTCCCCGTACGACGCGGCGACGTCGATGTGGTTGACGCCGTACTCGAGCAGAACGTCGAAGGTCTCGTCGGCCACCCGCTGGGGGACCTCGGCGAGAGCCGCCGCACCGAAGATCACCCGTGTGCTCGCGTGGCCGGTACGCCCGAATTCGGCCGTCTCGATCGTCATGCGCCCTCCTGTGCAGATGGGGGCGTTACCGGTCGTCCTGGCCGCCGGGACCGCCTGCCTCGGGACCAACTTACGCCCCGCAAACGGGCTTATATCGGTCCGCCGGTTCGGTACGTTGCGCATGGAGGACGTGAGCCGGTACTTCGGTACGACGGTCGCGGTCCGCGATCTGAACCTCACGATCGTCGGCGGCGAGTTCCTGGCCCTGCTCGGGCCGTCCGGCTGCGGCAAGTCGACCGCGCTCAGCTGCCTGGCCGGCCTGCTGCCCCTGTCCAAGGGCGCCATCTGGCTGCAGATGCGCAGGGAGATCCGGCGCCTGCACCAGACTCTCCACCTCACGACCGTCCATGTCACCCATGACCAGGAGGAGGCCCTGGCACTCGCCGACCGGATCGTGATCCTCAACCACGGCCGGGTCCAGCAGGTCGGCACGCCGGACGAGCTCTACAACCGCCCCGCCAGCCCGTACGTCGCCGAGTTCATGGGCTATCGCAACCTGTTCGAGCTGCCCGTCGTCTCGCAGGAGGGCAGCCGGATCATCGTCGGTCAGGTCTGCGCCTCGTCGGCGTCGCCCAGCACGAGGTCGCCCGGGGCCCGGCCATTGTCGCGATCCGGCCGGAGGACATG
>DASQPY010000406.1:0-6272 GCA_035643735.1 Actinoallomurus sp.
CCGACGCAGGCGCCGCGGTCGCCGATGTAGCGATCCCAGCCGAGCGTCGCCGCCTGTTCGATCGCGACCCGGGCCGTCACCTCCGGCGGGATCACCTGGTCGCGGTACTCCTTGGGCTGGCGGTCGAACAGCTCCCAGCACGGCATGCTCACGACGCGGGCGCCGATGCCCTCGGCGGACAGTTCCTCGCGGGCGGCGAGTGCGAGCGCCACCTCCGAGCCGGTGGCGAGCAGGATCACATCCGGGGTGCCCGACGGGGCCTCGGCCAGCACGTAAGCACCCTTCGCGACTCCGGAGGCGGCGCCGAGACTGGATCGATCGAACGTGGGAAGGGCCTGACGCGACAGGACCAGCGCCGCAGGCTCTCGGCGGAGCGCGGCGACCAGACGCCAGGTCTCGACGACCTCGTTCGCGTCCGCGGGCCGGAACACCAACAGCCCGGGCATCGCGCGCAGCGACGCGAGCTGTTCGACGGGCTGGTGGGTGGGTCCGTCCTCGCCGACACCGATCGAGTCGTGAGTGAAGATGTGCAGGACCGGGATCTCCATCAGCGCGGACAGACGAATCGCGGCGCGTGCGTAGTCCGAGAAGATCAAGAACCCGGACCAATAGGGCCGGAGCTTGGTGACCGCCATGCCGTTGGTGATCGCGGCCGCGGCGTGCTCCCGCACACCGAAGTGGAGGTTGCGTCCGGAATAGTCGGTGGATTGGAAGTCCTTGGCGCCGTCGAAGGCGAGACGCGTCTTCGTCGACGGCGTCAGGTCGGCCGAGCCGCCCAGCAGCCAGGGCACCGCCTGGGCCAGGGCGTTCAGCACGCGGCCGGATGAGTCACGGGTGGCGATCCCCTGAGGGTCCGGCGGGAAAGTGGGCAAGGCCGCCTCCCAGTCGTCCGGGAGCTCCCGGCGCTGGATGCGGTCGAGCTCGTCGGCCGCCCGCGGATAGGCGTCCCGGTATGCCTTGAGGCTGCCCTCCCACGCGGCTCTGGCCCGGTCGCCGCGTGCGCCGATGCCTTCGGCGAGCCAGTCATAGACCTGCGGCGGGACGAAGAAGTCGGTGTCTTCGGGCAGGCCGAAGAAGCGTTTGGCCGCCTGTACGCCGTCCGGTCCCAGCGGCGTCCCGTGGGCCTTGGGCGTGTTCTCCACCGGTGAGCCGTACCCGATGTGGCTGTGCACCACTACCAGGGTGGGTCGATCGGTCTCGGCCTTGAAGGTGTGCAGCGCCCGGCTCACCGCTTCGATGTCGTTCGCGTCGGCCACGGTCGTCACGTTCCAGCCATAGGCGAGGAACCGTGCCGCGACGTCCTCGGTGAAGGTGATCCCGGTGTGGCCCTCGATCGTCACCTGGTTGGAGTCGTAGATCCAGCAGAGCTTGGACAGCCGCAGGTGGCCTGCGAGCGAGGCCGCCTCGGAGGAGATGCCCTCCATCATGCAGCCGTCCCCGGCCAGGGCGTACACGTCGAAGTCGAACATGGGGAAGCCGTCCCGGTTGTAGCGGGCGGCGAGCCATCGGCCCGCGATCGCCATGCCGACCGATGTCGCCACGCCCTGGCCGAGCGGGCCGGTCGTCGCTTCGACCCCGCTCGTCAGGCGGTATTCGGGATGGCCGGGACAGTGCGAGTCGAGTTGGCGGAACGACCTCAGGTCATCGAGCGTGACCGCGCGGCGGCCGAGGATCTCATAGTCCGGATCGACGGCATGGACTCCAGTCAGGTGGAACAGCGACCACAGCAGGGCCGAGGCGTGCCCCTCCGAGAGCACGAACCGATCGCGGTTCGGCCAGATCGGGTCGGCGGGGTCGAACCTCAGGAAACGCTGCCACAACGTGTACACGACCGGAGCGATGTCCAGCGGGGTGCCGGGGTGCCCCGAGTTCGCGGCCTGGACCGCGTCCATGCACAGGCCACGGATCGTGTTGATGGAAAGCGTGTCGAGATCGGTCATGATCTGCCTTGACTCCCTCGATACCGGACGGCGGCCCGCAATGGCGGCGCCGGTCCGGGCTCGGCGGTCGTAGACGCGTCGCCCGCGACTCCTGCGCGATGGCGGCATCGACGTATCTCTTATTCAGGCTTCATCGGGGTGGCCGCGCAGGGAAGAGTCCGGCGACCCGATCCCAGGGACCACCGGCCCCGTTTATCATCCGCACCGAGCGGAAATATAACTGGGTTGGGCGGTTGGAACCCCGTGGATCGCGTTCAGCCGCGCACCTGCGTGGGGATCCAACCGTCGTCGGTGAGGCGGTCGGCACCTGACGGCCCCCACCCGCCGCGTTCGTACGGCTCTGGTGGCGTCGTGACGCCGAGGATGCGATCAACGATGCGCCATTCCTCTTCCACGGTGTCCTGGCGGGCGAAATGGCGCGGGTCGCCGGACAGCGCGTCGGTGAAGATTCGTTCGTACGCGCTTTCCACCTGACCCGGCCGCGCCACGAAGTCGACCGACACCGGAACCTCGCGAATCGCGTCGACCCCGCCGGGATCCTTGGCGAACAGCTCGAACGTGACACCGGGATCGGGTTGCAGCCGGAAGCGCACGATATTGGATCGCGGGCGGCCAGCGTCGGCGGACACGAACAGCATGCGTGGCGGCCGGCGTAGCCGCACCGCGATCTCGGTGGTGGTGGCCGCGAGTGCCTTACCCGTCCTGATCAGGATCGGGACGTCGGCCCAGCGCCAGTTGTCGATCCACAGCCGCACCGCCGCGTAGGTCTCGGTGGCCGACCCGGCGGCGACGCCCGGCGTGTCGAGGTAACCGGCGTACTGGCCCCGCACCACGTCCTCGGGATCGATCGCGCGTATCGCGCACATCAGCCGGCGTTTCTCATCGCGTTCGGCCTCGGCGTCGTCTTCGACCGGCGGGTCCATGGTCAGGTATGCCAGGACCTGCAGCAGGTGGTTCTGCAGGACATCGCGGACGGCACCCACCGCGTCGTAGAACGCCCCCCGGTCAGCGACGTCGAACGCCTCGGCCATCGTGATCTGTACGGCGGCGACATGGTCGCGGTTCCAGATGGGCTCCAGCAGGCTGTTGGCGAAGCGGAACATCATGAGGTTCTGAACCGGTTCCTTTTCGAGGAAGTGGTCGACGCGCCGCAACCGCTCCTCCGGGAAGTACCGGTGTAGTTCGGTATTGAGCCGTCGCGCGGAGGCGATGTCGTGACCGAACGGCTTCTCCACCACCAGCCGGGCGCGGGTGTTCAGTCCCGCGGCGCCCAGTCCGTCGGCTATCGGCGCGAACAGCGCGGGTGGCACGGCCAGATAGTGGACGGCGAATGCATCGTCGGCGATGTGCCGCGCGAGTTCGGTGTAGACGGCCGCATCGGTCACCTCGCCGCTGACCGACACCAGCCGCCCGGCGAACGCACCGAACACGTCCTCATCGACCCGTCCGCAAGCCGTAGCGACGCTGTCGTGGACGTGTTTCCGCAGCGCGGTGATGTCCACATCGCCGTGGGCCACACCGATCACGGGCATATCGAGCACGCCGCGGGCCGTGAGCCCGTAAAGCGCCGGAATGATCATCTTCTTGGCGAGATCCCCGGTGATGCCGTACAGCACCAGGACCTGCCCTCTCGGTACGTTCATGATGCCCCCACTGCATGTCCACGGCCCGGGTCCCCAGTGCCGGTGGCGTCATCTCGGGCCCGGTATGCCTGACGGTCGGCACGACTGGGTAGGAATTCCATGAAGGCCACGAACCGGCAGGTCGGCCTACCGCATCCGTACCCAGGAACTGGTCTGCCGCATCACGATGAACACCGGCCTCATCGGGCTGGACACGGCCGGGCCAGGGAACGCGGATCATTTCCAGGGAGCGGTGCGGGTGTCTCACCGCCGCTCGGCGTCGCCGGTTGGTGGGCCGGTACCGGCAAGGGGGTTGCCGTGAACGGAAGACACAAAGTCCATCGGGTGGTCGTGGTCGGCTCAGGATTCGGCGGTCTGTTCGCGGTGAGGGAGCTACGCCGCGCGCCGGTTGAGGTGACGATGATCTCCCGCACCGCGTATCACCTGTTCCAGCCACTGCTCTACCAGGTGGCGACAGGGATTCTCTCCGAAGGATCGATCGCGCCCGCAACGCGTGAGGTGCTGCGGAGACAGCGGAACACCCGCGTGCTGACCGGAGAGGTCACACGGATCGACCTCGCCGACCGCACCGTCGCGTCGGCAATGCACGGAAAGGTCACAGTCACGCCCTACGACAGCCTAATCGTCGCCGCGGGAGCCGACCAGTCGTACTTCGGTCACGATGAGTTCGCCGAACACGCCGCTGGTATGAAGACGATCGATGACGCCCTCGCGCTACGCGGATGCCTCTTTGGCGCTTTCGAACTGGCCGAGCTGGAAACCGACCCGGCCGTCATCGAACGGTGGCAGAACTTCGTGGTGATCGGCGGCGGCCCGACCGGAGTGGAGATCGCCGGCCAGATCGCCGAGCTGACCCGCCGAACTCTGCCAGGAGAGTTCCACAACGTCGATCCCGCCCGCAGCCGCGTCATCATCTTCGACGCGGGACCTGAGGTACTCGCCGGTTTCGGGGAACGCCTGTCCGACAAGGCGGCGCGCGAACTTCGGCGGCTGGGCGTCGAGCTACGGATGAACACCAAGGTCGTCGGCGTCGACGCGACCGGTGTGGACGTCGTCACCGACGGCGCACGGTCCCGCGTCGAGGCCATGTCCAAGGTCTGGGCCGCGGGAGTGGCCGCCTCACCGCTCTGCGCCCAACTGGCCGGCCAGTGCGGCACGGAAGTCGACCACGCGGGACGGATCAAGGTCGAACCAGACTGCAGCCTGCCCGGTCACCCTGAGGTGTTCGTCGTCGGCGACATGATGGCCCTGCACGACCTGCCCGGCGTGGCCCAGGTCGCGATGCAGAGCGGGAGGCACGCAGCCGGCGAGATCGAACGGAGACTGCGCGGTGAACCGGCCGGGCGGCCGTTCCGCTACCACGACAAGGGCAGCATGGCCACCGTCGCCAGATTCAGCGCTGTCGCCAGCATCGGCCCGCTGCGACTTGCCGGCTTCCCCGCCTGGCTGATGTGGCTGGTAGTCCACCTCGTCTACCTCGTCGGTTTCCGCAACAGGCTCACGTCGCTGCTGAACTGGGCCGTCGCCTTCGGCGGCCGCGGCCGGTCCGAGCGAACCGTCACCCGCACCGCCATACGGCGGCTCGGCTCCGAGCCCCCGCCACGCTCGACCTCGCAACGAGAATCGGCGCAGCCAGGCGCGGGCGACGCCACCGCCTGACGGCGGTGTCACAGGTCCGTAGTCTTCATGCCCGGCGCCGGACGTCCACCGGACGCGGCGCATGCAATCGACCAGAACGGGGGACGGGATTATGGCGCGAGACACGACCACCAAGACCGTCCAGACCGTCGGAGCCCTGACGCTCCGGCTCGGGCTGGCGCTCAATCTGCTGGCGATCGGCCGGCTCAAGTTCGAAAGCTATGAGGTCGAGAACATCCGCCCGCTGATCGCCTCGAGCCCGCCATTCGCCCGGCTTGCCGCCAGGTTGGGCGAGCGGAGACTCGCCAGGCTCATCGGCGTGACCGAGATCGTGATCGGCTCGCTGATCGCGGCCAAGCCGCTGGCGCCGAGGGCCTCCGCACTCGGCAGCCTGGCGGCTGTGGGCATGTTCACCAGCACGCTCAGCTTCCTGGCCACAACGCCGGAGGCATGGCAGGAAACGGGCATGGATCCCAAGCTGTCCCTCGCGGGCCAGTTCCTGCTGAAGGACGTCGTGCTTTTGGGGGCGTCCCTGCTCACGGCCGCGGAGTCCCTACGGGACGTTCAGCGTCCGTAGCCGGCCGTGGCGGCCTCATCACGTCCCGGATCTCCGCTCCTGGACCATCGCGTCCCGCCAGCGTTTCAGGTCGACGAAGGGAGTCAACTGGGATCATGCCCCCTCTGCCGCAGAGATGTGCCCGAGGAGTGGCCAGTGACGTGACCTTGCTCTCGCGACGGGAGTCGACCCCACGAGCAGGGCCATTACAGTCGACGCAAAACGGGACTATATAGTCTTATCTCCAACGACGGCGTACCTCTGTGTGGTGTTGCTGCCTGGCCGCGCCAGCTACAGCCTGGCTGACCGGATGAGAGCCGTCGCCTCCTCGATGCGTGCTTCAGAGTCGTTTTGGACGGTGTTGACCTGTTGTCCGTGGATACAGACTTTTCCTTGCTCGGGCCCATAAGCGTCCGCATGGGTCAGCTCGAGCTCTCCCCCGGCCAACCACGGCAGTGCGCTGTGCTGGCCTCACTGTTGCTGCGGGGAGGGGCT
>DASQPY010000407.1:0-16769 GCA_035643735.1 Actinoallomurus sp.
CCGGCTGGCCCGTCACCGACATCGACTTCTCTCCCGAGCGTGAAATCGCCGCACTGACCCTGCTCACCGGATGTGAGATCCCGACGCCGTCGCTGGTCGCCGCCGATCCGTCGGGCGCCCACTGCGAGATGCCGACACTGCTGATCACGCGGCTGCTCGGCCATCCGCCGCGCCCGGCCAACGAAGAGCTGCCCGAATACCTCATCCAGCTCGCCGCCGGCCTGCTGTCGGTGCACGCGGTCGGCGGTGCGTCCACGATGCCGCCCTACCGCCCGTACAACCATCTCGACGTACGCCTCGCGCCCCTCAACGCCCGGCACCCGGCGCTGTGGGAGCGGGCGTTCGACGTCGCGGCCGGTCCGGCCCCCGGTGCCACGCCGCACTTCATCCACCGCGACTACCACCCGGACAACACGCTGTGGGCGTACGGGCGGCTGACCGGCATCGTCGACTGGTCCGGTGCCTCACACGGCCCGATCGCCGTCGACGTCGCCCACATGCGCTGGAATCTCGCCATGCGCTACGACGTGTCGGTCGCCGACCGGTTCCTGCGCGCGTTCGACCAGGTCTCCGGCGGTTACCGCCACAATCCCTACTGGGATCTGCGCACCGTGCTCGACCTCCTGCCCGAACACCCCGGCCGGCCGATCAGCCCGGCCGAGATGCCGGCCCTGGAGGACTTCCTCGAACAGGCGCTCGTCGAGCTCGGGGCTCCCGCCGTCCGCTTCTGAGCCGGCGCTTGACCTTTCCGCTACGTCAACTTCTACCGTCGACTCCAGGGCCGGACGGACCGGCCCTGGCGATGGGAGACGGTCATGGCCTGGTCGATCGCGGAAGTGGCGGACGACGTGACCCGGCTCCAGCGGGAGACGACCGCGCAGATGATCCGGATGGCGGACTTCATGGCCGCCGGGGCATCAGCGGACGACCCTGTCGTGCAGGCCGAGGTCGACGTCCACTACCAGAGTGTCCGCCGGTTCTGGACGCCGTGTGCGGCCGCGTACAAGGGGCTCGGGCAGACCTATGTCGACGACCCGCGGTTCAAGGTCAACTACGACAAGATCGCCGAAGGCCTCGCCGAGTACCAGCGGGACGCGATGGTCGTCTACGCCGACGCGCGACTGAGCTGATCGCGGCGCGTCGCCGGGAGGCTGCAGACTCCCGGCGAGCGACCAGAGCCGCTCAGACGAGGACCTCGGTGATCGGCAGGGACGAGTCGGCGGGCAGGTCGAGTGCTGACGGCTCCAGCCCGGCGCCGACGAGCTCCGCGCCCAGCGCCGCCACCATCGCGCCGTTGTCGGTGCAGAGCTTCGGCCTGGGGACGCGGAGCTGGATCCCGGCGGCCTCACAACGCGCCTGGGCGAGCGCCCGCAGCCGGGAGTTGGCCGCGACGCCGCCGCCGACGAGCAGGTGGGAGACGTCGTTGTCCTTGCAGGCGGCGATGGCCTTCTTGGTGAGCACGTCCACCACCGCCTCCTGGAACGCCGCCGCGACATCGGCGACCGGCACCGGCTCGCCGGCGCGCTCGCGCGACTCGACCCACCGGGCCACCGCGGTCTTCAGTCCCGAGAAGGAGAAATCGTAGGTGCCGTCGTCGTACTTGCCGCGCGGGAAGAAGATCGACTCGGGATCGCCCGACCGTGCCTCGCGGTCGATGTAGGGCCCGCCGGGAAAGCCCAGGTCGAGCACCCGTGCCACCTTGTCGAACGCCTCCCCGGCCGCGTCGTCGACCGTGGCGCCCAGCGGGCGTACGTCGGCGGCGACATCGGGCACGAGCAGCAGCGAGGAGTGCCCGCCGGAGACGAGCAGGGCCACGCACGGCTTGGGCAGCGGCCCGTGTTCGAGCTGGTCGACGGCCACATGGGCGGCGAGGTGGTTGACGCCGTACAGCGGTTTGCCCAGACCCAGGGAGTACGCCTTGGCGGCGGCCACGCCGACGAGCAGCGCGCCCGCCAGGCCGGGGCCCGCGGTGACCGCGATCGCGTCGACGTCCTCAAGGCGCACTCCGGCCTCGGCCAGCGCACGGTCCACGGTCGGGGTCATCGCCTCCAGATGGGCACGGGAGGCGACCTCCGGCACCACTCCGCCGAACCTGGCGTGCTCATCGACGCTGGAGGCGATCGCGTCGGCGAGGAGAGTGCGGCCGCGGACCACGCCCACGCCGGTCTCGTCACAGGACGTCTCGATGCCCAGCACCAGCGGCTGGTCGCTCATGGGCCCTCCTTCGTCGGGGAAGTGACCGGGCGCACTGTGCTCTCGATTCGCTCGCTCCGCTCACTCATGGGCCCTCCCCTCGCACCATCACGATCGCGTCCACTCCGGACGGCTGGTAATAGCGCTTGCGCACGCCGACGGCCGTGAAGCCGAACCGCTCATAGAGCCGGCGCGCCCGGTCGTTGTCCGCGCGTACGTCGAGGAACACCTCGCCGCAGTGGCGGGTGGCGGCCTCGTCGAGCAGCGCGGTCAGCAGCATCGACCCGACTCCGCGGCCCTGCAGCTCGGGGCGTACGCCGATCGTCAGCACGTCGCCCTGCCCGCCGACGACGGCCAGCCCGGCCCAGCCCGCGAGGACATCGTCCTCCTCGGCCAGGACGTAGTGGCGGGTGCCACCGGGATCGGCCAGCTCACTGCGGTAGGTCTCCTCGGACCAGGCGTCATCGGTGAACAGCAGGTGTTCGAGCTCGAGCACGCCCGGCAGGTCGTCGAGGGTCATCTCGCGGACCTTCACCGCGGGGTCACCCGCTTACGTGGCCCGGGCTCGCGTGCGTCGGGCTTGCGCAGGTAGAGGGGCTCGGGCGGCAGCAGATCCGGTCCGGCGCCACCGGACAGCCGCGAGACCACGAGCTCGGCGATCGCGGCGGCCGAGGGCAGTGCCGGCGTCTCGCCCTTGAGCACGTCGGCGTAGAGCAGCGCACCCTCGCCGAGCGCGGCCAGGCCAGGGACGGCGGCCTCGGCGGGCCTGCCGACCGACGGGCCGGTGATGCGGACGGTGGCCGAGTCGTACCGCGCCCAGTAGACCTCTTTGCGGCGCGCGTCGGTGGCCACCACGAAGGGCTCGGTGCGTTTGGACTCCCACGCGAGCGCGTCGAGGGTGCAGACGCCGTGGACCGGGATCTTGAGCACGGCGCCGAGCGCGCGCGCCGTGACGAGGCCGACCCGCAGGCCCGTGTAGGGGCCGGGACCGACGCCGACGGCGATCGCGGACAGCTCCGAACGGCTCACCTGGGCCTCGCCGAGAACGGTGTTGATCGCCGGGGCCAGCACCTCGGCGTGCCTACGGCGATCGACGACCTTTGACTCGGCTCGGAGCCGTGGCGGATGACCCGGAGCCCACTCGCTCAACGCGACGGTGACCGCGGTGGTCGCGGTATCGAAAGCCAAGACCAGCACGATCCCAGAGCGTAGCGCGCTCTGACCACTGCGAGTTACGAGTGCGACTCGAGCTTGGAGATGATGTCGCGGGCGGCCTGCAGCGCGCCGTCCCCCGCCGCGGCGGACGACAGCGGCTTGCCGTTGGTCTGCAGGTGGTCGCCACCGGAGAAGTGCACGGTGACGAGCACGTTGGCGAGCCGCGCGTTGGCGACCGCCGCGCCGATCGCGTCCGTACCGTCCACCGTGTAGACGACGTAGGCCTGCTCGCCGACGCCGGTCACTCCGCGGCTGTCGTGCACCTTGGCGCCGTCCGCGAGGTCCTTCCCCTGGCGGTCGGAGCGCCATTCGTCGTCGAAGGTACGGATCGCGGTGTCCGTGGCCGACGTGCCGCCGCCAGCGGCGATGGCGCGCAGCTCCACGTTGAGCTGGCGGCTGCGGTCGGCGCCGTACAGACTCCAGGCGCACTCGCTGTGCTGGTCGGTCTGGGTGGCGACCGTCTCACTGCGGTCCGCGCCGGGGGCGAGCTTGCTGGCCAGGCTCGCGCTGAGCGTGTCGCACGCGCCCGGAACGGCGTCACGTTCGGACCCGTGGAGGGAGTTCATCGGTGAGTTCTCCGCCGCCGCGCCCCGTGCGTGCAGCCTGTGGTGGTCGGTCCTGCCGACGCCCGTGGTCCATGCCACGCCGCCGATCACCGCGGCCACGAGCACAGCGACGCACCCGGCGGCGACTAGGCTGCCGTGGCGCCTGGCCGGCCGTACGGCATGACGATGACCGCCCACCGGAGTTCTCCCTTCCCAAATGAAAATTTAGTGCGGTTTGCCAGGAAGACGAGATTTAAGGGTAGACAGTACGGCAAGATCACGCACTGGATCGATCTAGGACCGGGAAATCGGATCATGGGATCACCCTGCGTGATCAGGCGAGTCCGCCTGAGCGATCAGAACTGCGGGTCGCCGGACGGCCACTCGCCGAGCGCGGCCCACCGCGGCCCGACACCGGTCAGCCTGACGGTGCGCTCCTCGGTCTCCTCGCGCTCGATGACGATCTCCAGGCGGTCCTCGGACAGGCCCTCGGCGATGCCGCCGCCCCACTCGACCACGGTCACCGCGCCCTGGAGATCGAGATCGAGGTCGTCCAGTTCGTCGAGGCCGCCGAGGCGGTAGGCGTCGGCGTGCACGAGCGACGGCCCGCCCGCGAGCGACGGATGCACGCGCGCGATGACGAAGGTCGGCGACGTGATCGGCCCGCGGACCTTCAGGCCGTCGCCCAGCCCCTGGGTCAGGGTGGTCTTGCCCGCGCCGAGCGGCCCGGACAGCAGGACGAGATCCCCGGCGCGCAGCAACCCGGCCAGCCGCCGGCCCAGGTCTCGCATCGCCTCATCGGTCGGCACCCGGATCACGGAACCTCCATCCGCGTCGTCGGCGTCCGAAGACCGCCGGGGGGGTGGTCGTCACGGCTCAAGCGGACCGCTCCTCGGTGAGTGGGCGGGCCCGCTCGACGAGTCCGGCGATGGCGTCGGTGACGACCTCGGGACGTTCGAGCATCACGACGTGGCCGCCGGAGACCTCGACCAGCTCGGCCTCGGGCAGTGCGGCCGCGATGGCCCGTCCGTGCGCGAGGGGCGTGAGACGGTCCTGGTCACCGACCACGATCACCGCGGGGACCTTCCGCAGGACGTCCAGGGCGGCCAGCTTGTCGTGCGCGGCGAGTGTCGGATAGAAGTCCGCGATCACTTCGATGGGGGTGGAGCCGATCATCCGTTCGAGGAAGTCCACGATCGACGGGCTCACCTCGCGGTCCGCGAACGCCATCCGCCGCGTGATGACGAAGGCGACGTCGGTGCCGATCCGGCGCCCCCGGTCGATCAGCTTGCCGCCCTTGCCGATGCCGCGGACCACGCCGGGCACCGCGGCACGGAACACCTTGCCGAACACCTCCGGCAGACCGAGTGTCAGCTCCGCGAGCCCTCCGGAGGAGGTGTTGACCAGGGCGACGCCGACGACCTGGTCACCGAACAGCTCCGGGTACCGGTCGGCCAGCGCCATGATCGTCATCCCGCCCATCGAGTGGCCCACCAGCACCACCGGCCGGCCCGGGGCCGTGGTGGCCTCGATCACCGCGAGAAGATCGTCGCCGCACTGGTCGATGGTCGCGTGGGCGAGGTCGCTGCGTCCCGAACGTCCGTGGCTGCGCTGGTCCCAGAAGACCATCCGCACGTCGGCCTCATCGGCCAGATCACGGCGCTGGTAGTGCCAGGAGTCCTGGGTCATGCAGTAGCCGTGGCTGAAGACGACCGTGAGGGAGGCGTCGGCCGGGCCGTTCACCTCGACGTGCAGCGGCACTCCGTCGGTGGCCACGACGGTCTGCGGACGGCCGCGGAGCTCGCCGAAGGGTTCGTCCCGATCCGGGTCGGGTCTCAGCCGCTCGCGGCCGACGGCGTACCTGCGCGCCGCCACCGCGGCACCGACCCCGATGGCACCGGCGGTGCCGATCGCGGCGCCGACCAGGCCGACTCGCTTCTTGTTCATTGCGTGTCTCCACCGTACGTACGCGGGATCCGGGTACCGATCCTGGTGACGATCTCATAGGAGATCGTGCCGAGCATCTCGGCCCAGTCCTGCGCAGTGGGCTCTCCCTTGTCTCCGGGGCCGAAAAGGATCACCTCGTCCCCCGTCCGGATCTCGTCGTCGCCGACGTCGATGACGAACTGGTCCATGCAGACGGTGCCGGCGATGCGCCGTCTCTTGCCCGCCACCCAGACCTGGAGCAGGTTGGTCCCGTGCCGCGGGACCCCGTCGGCGTAGCCGACCGGCACGAGGCCGAGCGTCGTCTCCGCCGACGTGACGTAGCGGTGGCCGTAGGACACGCCCTCACCCGCACCCACGCGCTTGACCACCGCCAGCCGGGCGGCGAGCGTCATCGCGGGACGCAGGCCGAGCCGGCGCGTGAGGCCGAGCGAGGGGATCGGGTCCAGGCCGTAGACCGCGATACCGGGCCGAATCAGATCGTAGCGGGCCCCCGGGAGCGTCAGCGCGGCCGCGGAGTTGGCGATGTGGCGCACCTCGGGCCGTACACCGGCCTTGTCCGCGACCTCGATGGCCTCGTCGAAGTCGCGCAGCTGCGCGGCGATGGACGGGTGGCCGGGCTCGTCCGCGCAGGCGAGATGGGACCACAGCCCGACCACGGAGGCCAGCCCGTCGGCCTGCGCGCGCAGGGCGGCGTCGACCACCGATGGCCAGTCGGCCGGGGTCGCGCCGCTGCGGGACAGCCCGGTGTCGGCCTTGAGGTGCAGCCTGACCTGCCGCCCGACCCGCGCGGCGGCCTGAGTGATCTCGGCGACCTGGCCCCCGGAGGTGACCGACAGGTCGACGCCGGCGGCGATGGCGTCATCGAACCGCTCGCCGGGCGTGTAGAGCCAGCACATCGCCGGCGTGGACACGCCCGCGCGCCGCAGGGTCACCGCCTCGTCCAGCGTCGCGACGCCCAGCCAGGAGGCGCCGCCGGCGACCGCGGCGCGGGCGGCCGGGACGAGCCCGTGGCCGTACCCGTCCGCCTTGACGATCGCCATCACGCCGGCGCCCCCGGCATGCTCACGCAGCAGTTCCACGTTGTGACTGATCGCGGCGAGGTCGACGCGGGCCTCCGCCGTGGTAACGCTCATGAACCAAGTGTGGCAGCGAAGAAGACTTCCGGGGGCCAGCTCGTCACGGCCCGTCGCCGCTCCGGGACTCAGCTCGTGAGCGTCCGGAAGGCGGCCGGGATCGACTCGATCACGTCGTACGCGCTGATCGGCGCCTCACGGTCGTCGAGCGGCTGCTCGTCGGAGGCCGGAACGGAGGCGGCGAGCCGTCCCGCGAGGCCGTGCAGGTACGCACCCGCTGCGGCGGCGTCGATCGCGGTCGCCCCTCCCGCCAGGAACGCCCCGATGAGGCCGGACAGTACGTCGCCGCTGCCCGCGGTGGCGAGCCGCGGCGTGCCGGTCGGGTTGACGCGTACGGGTCGCCCGACCTCGGCGATGACCGTGGTCGACCCCTTGAGGAGCACGGTCGCACCGAGCTCCTCCGCGGCCCGGCGTACGTGCTCCAGCCGCCGCGCCTCGACCTGGTCGGCCTCGGCCCCCAGCAACCGGGCCAGTTCCCCGGCGTGCGGGGTGAGCACGGTCGGCGCGTCGCGCCAGAGCAGGTCGCGGCGGCGCGCCACGACCGTGAGGCCGTCGGCGTCGAGCAGCACCGGCAGGTCCGTGCCGAGCACCTCGGCCAGCAGCGCCTCGGCGCGGTCGCCGGTGCCGAGGCCGGGCCCGGCGACCCAGGCGTTCACCCGTCCGACCTCGCTCAGCGAAGTGTCGACGATCGAGGTCACGGCCTCGGGCCAGCGGTGCCGGACCAGCTCGACCGAGTGCTCGGCCGAGGCGAATCGGACCATGCCCGCGCCGCCGCGTACGGCACCGCCGACCGACAGCACGGCGGCGCCGGTGAAGGTCTCACTGCCGGCCACCACACCGGGCACGCCGCGGCGGTACTTGTTGGACTCCCGCGACGGGCCGGGTGCCCACAGGTCCACGTCGGCCGCCTGCGGCAGGACCACGTCCGGATCGTTCAGGTACGGGCCGAGCCCGATGTCGATCAGCTCGACCACGCCCGCGTGCTCGGCTCCCGGGTCGACGAACAGGCCCGGCTTGTAGGTCCCGAACGTTACCGTCACGTCGGCGCGTACGGCGGCTCCGCTCACCACACCGGTGTCCGCGTCGACTCCGCTCGGCAGGTCGCAGGCCACGATGGTGGCGACGCTGCGCGAGGCGTGCCCCGCCAGGGTCGCGTGGGGTTCGCGCAGTCCGCCCCGCCCGCCGATGCCGAGCAGCCCGTCGACGATCAGATCCGCCGCCTCGATCGCGGCGACGGGCCCCGCGGGGTCGGCCGCGTCGAGAAAACGGCCGCCGGCCGCGCGCAGCGCGGCGAGACCGCCCTCGTGGGTCTTGGAACCGGCCAGGACCGCGGTGACGCGTGCTCCGCGCCGGGCGAGCCGGGCCCCGGCGTACAAGGCGTCGCCGCCGTTGTCGCCACTGCCGACGAGCAGCACGACCCGCGAGCCGTACACCCCTTCCCCCGGGCCGATGACCCCGGCGCGTCCGCTCCGCAACAGCCCGGCGCAGACCGACGCGAGACCGGCCGCGGCACGTCGCATGAGCGCACCCTCGGGCGAGCGCGCCATCAGCGCCCGCTCCGCGGTGCGGACCTTGTCCACCTCGTGCGCGTACCGCATGGTCGATCCCCTCGTCAGTCGGTGTTCTCGGCGATCACCACGGCGACGGCGACGCCGCCGTCGTGGCTGAGCGAGATGTGCCAGGAGGTGACGCCGAAACGCGCCGCCGCCGTCGCCACGGTGCCCTCGACGTGCAGGCCGGGCCGCCCGTCGGGGGCTTTGCGTACCTCCGCGTCGGTCCACTTCAGCCCGCGTGGTGCGCCCAGCGCCTTGGCGAGCGCCTCCTTGGCCGCGAACCGGGCGGCGAGGGAACGCGGAGGGAGCCGGCGCTCGTCCTCGGTGAAGAGCCGGACGGCCAGGGCGGGCGTACGCTCCAGGGACCGGGCGAACCGTGCGATGTCCACGACGTCGATCCCCACTCCGACGATCACGAGATCAGGTTAACGCCCGTGACCCGTGGGGAGTGAGTGCCGTCAGCACGTGTGGCGGTGGGCGGGGTCGACGGCGGGCGCGTCCGGGTGCTCGATCAGCCAGTCCAGGCGCTCCCGGCTCTCCTGGTCCACCGTCGTGTAGACGGCCATCCGCGTCTCGGGCGTGGCGACGACCGCGAAGTTGACGACCGACAGCCGCACCTCGCCGACGGCGGCGTGCCGGAAGACCTTCACCCTCGTCGTCGGCACCGCGACGTCGTGCGCGGCCCACATCTCGGTGAACTCCGGGCTGGCGGCGGACAGGCGCTGGATGAGGTCGGTCCACGCGGGTTCGCCCAGGTGGCGGCCGAACGACGCACGGAACGTCCCGACCATCTGCGGGAGTTCGCGGTCGCGATTCACGAAGGCGCTGCAGCAGCCGGGCGTGACGAACGCGGACCACAACAGGTTGCGGCGCGAGTCCTCCCGCCTGATCATCGGCCAGAGCGCGGCGTAGGGGGCGTTCCACGCGAGGACGTCATAGCGGCTGTTCATCACCGCGGCAGGCAGGTCGGCGATGCCGTCGAGAACGGACTGGACCTGGGGTTCGAGCCGGTCGTGGGTGGCCGGCCCGGCGACGGAGGGAACGCCCGCAAGCCGGAAGAGATGCTCGCACTCGGCCTGGTCGAGGCGGAGCGTGCGCGCGATCGCCTCCAGCACCTGGACGCTCACGTTGATGGGGCGGCCCTGTTCGAGCCAGGTGTACCAGGTGATCCCGACACCGGCGAGCTGGGCGACCTCCTCGCGGCGCAGCCCCGGCGTACGCCGCCGCAGCCCGCCGGGCATGCCGACGTCGGCGGGCGTGATGCGCTCGCGGCGGCTGCGCAGGAAGGCCGCCAGCTCGGGGCGCCGTTGCTCGGCGGTCACTGTCACGTGTCCATGGTCGCCGCAACGGCGGCGGCTTGCCAGGTGCTGTCAACACCAGTATCGACGGGCTCTCACCACGCGTACCCGCGCGGCCACAGGCTCGGGTCATGGCTCAGATCACCCTCGAAGCACCCGTTGCGCGTGCGCCGGTCCGGCTCGGCCGGCTTCTGACGATCATTCTGCTCGGACAGTTCATGGCGGTTCTCGACGTGTCCGTCGTCAACGTCGCCGCCCCGACCATCCGTACCGACCTGCACGCGTCGGGCGCCGGCCTGCAACTCGTCATCGCCGGCTACACCATCGCCTACGCGATGTTGCTCATCACCGGGGCACGCCTCGGTGACCTGTTCGGACACCGGGCCGTTTTCCAGACCGGCCTGGCGGTGTTCACCGCGGCCTCGCTGGCGTGCGGCCTGGCCGGGTCGACCGGCCTGCTGATCGGCTTCCGGCTGGTCCAGGGCGTGGGTGCGGCTCTGATGGTGCCGCAGGTCATGAGCCTTATCCAGCGCAACTTCGCCGGCGCGGCACGGGCGCGCGCGCTGAGCGTGTACGGGGCGGTGCTGGCCGGCGGCTCGGTCGTCGGCCAGGTCGCCGGGGGCACCCTGGTCAGCGCCGACCTCTTCGGGACCGGGTGGCGGCCGGTGTTCCTGGTCAACGTTCCGATCGGGCTGGCGCTGCTGGTCGCGGGCGCCCGTTCGCTGCCCGGCGACCGTGGCGAGCGCCGCCGCGGGCTGGATCTGCCGGGACTGGTGAGCCTTTCCGCGGCGGTGCTGCTCTTCGTCGTCCCGCTCGTGCTCGGACACGAGGAGAACTGGCCGCTCTGGGGATGGCTGATGCTCGGGGGGAGCGTCGCGATCTTCGCTGTCTTCGTGTTCCTGCAGCGCCGCGCGGCCTCGCCCCTGATCCCCGGACGGGTGGCCTCCGCGCCCGGCGTGCGCACGGGGATCGTGACGATCTTCCTGACCATGTGCACCTTCGGGGGGTTCCTGTTCAGCCTGGCCCTTCACCTGCAGGGCGCCCTCGGCTACAGCCCGCTGCGCGCCGGCCTCTTCTTCATCCCGGGGGCGGCCGGGTTCGCTCTTTCCAGCCTCAACTGGCGGCGCGTGCCGGCCAGGTGGCACCGCCCGATGATCCCCCTTGCCCTGCTGGTGGCCGGGCTCGGCTATCTGGGCCTGGCACTCTTCGAGTCAGGAGGCGTGGGCCTGGAGGTCGCGATGAGCCTCGCGGGTCTCGGTCTCGGCGCGGCGTTCAGCCCGCTGCTGGCGATCACACTCACGCACGTGGCCGTGGAGGACGCCGCGGACGCCAGCGGCCTGCTGGTGATGACGAACCAGCTCGGCCAGGTCGTGGGGGTCGCGACGTTCGGGACGCTGTTCCTCAGCCTGGCGCCGCCGACGGGGCACGCCCTGACCGTCACGACCGTGACGCTGGCCGCCGCGGCGGCACTCGCCGCGTGCTGCGCGGTGCCGCTGCTCCGGCCACGACGCGCCGCCTGAGCCGATGCGTGGCGGGACCCGCGCGGGTTCCGCCACGTGTCCAGAGGCCCTAGATCCGCCGTAGCCGTACGCGCTGCACCCGGTGGTCACGGTCCTTTTTCAGCACGAGCGTGGCGCGGGCGCGGGTGGGCAGGATGTTGGCCACGAGGTTGACCTCGTTGATGTCGCGCCAGAACCTCTCCGCCTGCGCCGCCGCCTCGTCCTCGTCCACCTGCGCGTACGGGTGAAAGTAGGAGCGCTCGTCGGTGAAGATCGTGCGGCGCAGGGCGAAGAAGCGCTCGATGTACCACTGGCGGATGTCGTCCACCCGCGCGTCGACGTAGATCGAGAAGTCGAACAGGTCCGACAGCGCCAGACCGCCCGGCTTGGCACTCTGCAGGACGTTGAGTCCCTCGACGATGAGGATGTCGGGCCGCCGGATCACCTGACGGGCCCCCGACCGGATGTCGTACAAGAGCGGCTCGTACACGGGTACGGACGTCTCGGGCACGCCCGCCTTGATCTCCGAGACGAACTTCAGCAACGCCCGCCGGTCGTAGGACTCCGGGAAGCCCTTGCGCTGCATCAGGCCACGCTCGGCGAGGACGGCGTTCGAATGGAGAAAGCCGTCCGTGCTGACCAGTTCGACCACCGGGGCGCCCGGCCCGCGGGCGAGCAGGACGCGCAGCAGCCGGGAGATCGTGGACTTGCCCACGGCCACGCTGCCCGCGACCCCGATGATGAACGGCGTGGGGGCGACCACCTCGCCGAGAAATGCGCTGACCGTGTCACGCAGCCGTCCGTCGCCCGCGACGAACAGCCGCAACAGCCGGGCCACGGACAGATAGACGTCCTCGACCTCGTCGATGTCGAAGGGGTCGGCCAGCCCGCGTATCTCCTCCAGCTCGCCAGGCGAGAGTGAGAGCGGTGTACCGGCTCGGAGTGCACCCCAGGACTCCCGGTCGAACTCGACGTACGGGCTGGGAACGCCGCCCCCGATGCTCATCATGATCAGTGACCCTAATATGACGGGCCGTATTGTGGCGTTTGGTCGCGTCAATAGTTGATCACAGACGGCGACGTGCCCGGAAGCCGGCCGGACCTGACACGAAGGCCACACGAAGGCCGTGGGACGGGGCTGCCGAGGAGTTGGCGCGGCGGTGGTCTACCCGTTCACCTGGAGCCATTAATGTGGCCCGCATGTGCGGAATCGTAGGGTACGTCGGCTCGCAGTCGGCCCTGGACGTCGTGGTCGAGGGCCTCGCCAGGCTCGAATACCGGGGTTATGACTCGGCGGGCACGGCCGTCTCCTCCGACGGCAAGCTGTCGGTGACCAAGCGCGCCGGAAAGCTCGTCAACCTGCGGGACGCACTCGCGGGCACCCTTCCGCCCGGCGGCGCGGACGAGTCCGGCTACGGGGGTGACGCGCCGAGCCGCTCGGGCATCGGCCACACTCGCTGGGCCACCCACGGGCCGCCGAACGACCGCAACGCCCATCCCCACACCGACTGCACCGGCGCCGTGGCCGTCGTGCACAACGGGATCATCGAGAACTTCGCCGCCCTCCGGTCCGAGCTCGAAGGCCGCGGCCACGAGATGTCCTCGGACACCGACACCGAGGCCGTCGCCCATCTTCTGGAGGAGGAGGTGGCCAAGGGTGCCGGCCTGGCCGAGGCGATGCGCCACGTCTGCGTACGGCTCGAGGGCGCGTTCACCCTCGTCGCGGTGTACTCCGGCGAGCCCGACCTGGTGGTCGGAGCACGCCGAAACTCCCCCCTGGTCGTCGGTGTCGGCGACGGCGAGAACTTCCTGGCCAGCGACGTGGCGGCCTTCATCGCCCACACACGTGACGCGATCGAGCTGGGCCAGGACCAGATCGTGGAGCTGCGCCCGGCGGGCGTGAGTGTGACCGGCTTCGACGGCACGCCGGCCGACGTCAAGCACTACCACGTCGACTGGGACGTCTCCGCCGCGGAAAAGGGCGGCCACGACTACTTCATGCTCAAGGAGATCGCCGAGCAGCCGACCGCGGTCGCCGACACGCTGCTCGGCCGGATCGGCGCCGACGGCCGGCTCAGCCTGGACGAGATGCGGCTCACCGACGACGAGCTGCGCGATATCGACAAGATCATCATTGTGGCGTGCGGCACGGCGTACCACGCGGGCATGATCGCCAAGTACGCCATCGAGCACTGGACGCAGCTCCCCTGTGAGATCGAGCTGGCCAGTGAGTTCCGCTATCGCGACCCGATCCTCACCCGATCGACGCTGGTGATCGCGATCTCGCAGTCCGGCGAGACGATGGACACCCTGATGGCCGTGCGCCACGCACGTGAGCAGCGCGCCAGCGTGCTCGGCATCTGCAACGTCAACGGCTCGACCATCCCGCGCGAGTGCGACGGCGTGCTGTACACCCACGCCGGGCCCGAGATCGCGGTCGCCTCGACCAAGGCGTTCCTCACCCAGCTGATCGCGGTCTACCTGATCGCGCTCTACCTGGCGCAGGTACGCGGGACCAAGTGGGGTGACGAGGTCTTCGCCATGATCCAGCTCCTGGGCACGATGCCGCAGAAGGTGGAGCAGGTCCTGGAGACCATCGAGCCGGTACGCGAACTGGCCCGGTCGCTGGCCGGCGAGCGCTGCGTGCTGTTCCTGGGGCGGCACGTGGGCTTCCCGGTGGCGCTGGAGGGCGCGCTGAAGCTCAAGGAGCTCGCCTACATGCACGCGGAGGGGTTCGCCGCCGGCGAGCTGAAGCACGGCCCGATCGCTCTGATCGAGCAGGGTCTGCCGGTCGTCGTGATCGTGCCGTCCCGTGCGCGGCCGATCCTCCACGACAAGATCGTCTCCAACATCCAGGAGATCCGGGCCCGCGGCGCCCGTACGATCGTGATCGCCGAGGACGGTGACGAGGCGGTCGCGCCGTACGCCGACACGCTCATCCGCGTCCCCGCCGTGCCGACCTTGCTGCAACCGCTGGTGGCGACCGTGCCGCTCCAGGTCTTCGCCTGCGAGCTGGCCACGGCCAAGGGCCACGACGTCGACCAGCCACGGAACCTCGCCAAATCCGTCACCGTGGAGTAGAACGCTCGTTGTGACGAGATATGTGGCCCTCCTGCGCGCGGTGAATCTCGGTAGCCACAAGAAGTTGCCCATGGCCGAGCTGCGCAGGCTGCTGACGGCAGGTGGATATGGCGATGTGCAGACCTATCTGCAGAGCGGTAACGCGGTCTTCACCACGGACGAGCCGCGCGAGCGGGTCGCCGCGGACATCGAGGAGCGGCTCGTCGCCGAGCTCGGGCTGAGCACCGAGGTCATCCTGCGGACCGCGGACGAGCTGGAAGAGGTCATCGAGCGCAATCCGATGGAGGTCGGTGACCCGGCGAGGTACACGGTGGTGTTCCTGCTGAAACCGCCCGCGCCGGATTGGCTGAACGGGGTCGACCTCGCCGAATTCGCTCCAGACGAGATGCGCGCCGCCGAGCTGGAGCTCTATCTGAACCTGCCGAACGGCATCGGCCGGGCGAAACTGCCGATCGCGCTCGGACGGCGGCTCAAGGTGCCCGCCACGATGCGCAACTGGAGAACGGTCCTGAACCTGAGGTCGCTCGCCGTGTAAAACCCTGCATGCGGGTATAGGAGGGCCACGGACAGTGAAGGGAGTCTCCGATGGCAGGCCGCATCATCGCAGCACTGCGGGCCATTGTCGCGACGACGGTGAACGTCCTCGTCCTGCCGTTCCGGGTCTTCGCCCGTCTGCTGGGTCTTTCTCACAAGGGACAGCCGAAGGTGACGCGACGGTCCAACCACAAGCAGGTCTCGTAGAGTACGAAGTGGTGACAGTGGAGCGCCCGGCCGGATCCCGGCCGGGCGCTTCGCCGTCGGGGGGTCAGCAGGTGTCGAGCATGTCGCCCAGCTCGGTGTGGTCGGCGTGGGTCACCGACAGGTGGTACTCATCGGCCACCGCGATGAACTTCTCCGCGTAGGTGCACTCGAAGGCTTTCGGCGGCTGCCACTCCGACGGTCCCTGGTCGCTCTTCTGCTCGTTCGGCCGGCCCGAGACGGCGAGGAGGTTGTCGCGGTCGTTGGCCAAATCGGTGCGCTTCTCCTCGGTCCACTGGGCCGCGCCCATCTGCCAGGCGAGACCGAGTGGGAAGATGTGGTCGATCTGTACCTCGCTGGCACGGGCCTTGGCGAACACGATGACCTTTCCGGTGTACGGATCATCCAGGTCGCCGGAGATCACGACGCACGTGTTGCGTTTCTTCACCTTGGTCAGATCGCGGGCGAGGATGTCATTGCGGGTGTCGCAGCCGTTGTGGTCGACGTCTTTCCAGGCCGGGCCGAACTCCTCTCTGCTGTAACCGCTCATCGAGGCCGGCTTGGCGTCCTTGAGTTTCGCCAGCTCTTTGCGTGCGGTGCCCTCCTTGCCCTTGCCGCCCTTGTCCTTGCTCGATGACTTACCCGAGTGTGAGCTCGACGGGCCATCGCCCGACAGGGACACGTTTCCGGCGCATCCGGTGGCCACGAAGACCGAGACGACCACTGAGGTGACCTTGACTCCAACTCGCCGCGGCACTGGCATATCTCCACCGTCCAAGATCTTTTTGGCGGGGGTATGCCCTTTATATACGGATCTATGCACATATTGCGGCGAGCGGCGTGTGAGTAATGCTCACGACTCGTGGATTCGACTTCGGAAGGCGCCCGGGAGGCGTCCCCTTCCGAACCGCGAACGCCGGACGCGGCGATTACCGATCGGCAAGGAAATCCACGATCGCCGCGGCGAGTTCCGGTGAGGAGGCCGCCGTCCCGTGATCTCCGGGCACCACGGCTCCGGTACCCCGCGGCAGCGCCGCGACCAGCTGGTCGACCGACACGGCGCGCTCGTCCTCGGCGCCCATGACCACGAGTGTGGGTACCTGGATCCGACTGATCGCCTCCACCGGCGTGGCGACGATCGAGTCCAGCACATGGAGCAGCGCGACCGGATCCGCGCCATTCGCCCGAAGCCACTGCTCGGCCTGCTCCTCCGACGAGCCCGGCTCGAACGTGCCCAATCCGGCCAAGACCCGCCGCATGAATGATCCGGCCCCGCCCTCGGCACCGAGCATCTGACGCATACCCTGGCCCGCCACCACCGCCCGCCCCGGTGTCGCGCCGCGCACCAGCATCCTCACCACGATTCGTCCGCCGAGCGAATATCCCCCGAGGTCGTAGTCGTCCAGTCCCAGGTACTCCAGCAGAGCGAAGCCATCGTCGGTCAGTACGTCGAGGGGATAGGCGGCAGCATCACGGGGCTTCGCGCTCCTGCCAATCCCACGAAAATCCGGCATGATCACGCGGTAATCGCGTGCTGCGATCCTGTCGGCCTGGCCGTGGCGCAGCC
>DASQPY010000408.1:0-10272 GCA_035643735.1 Actinoallomurus sp.
CGCGGTGGCGTTCGCTGAGAGGGGGGGACGATGCTCGCCCAGCAACGGCAGCAGGCAATCTTGGATCTCGTCCAGCAGCACGGAGGCGTCCGCGTCGCCGACCTCGTTCGAGAGTTCAGCGTCTCAGACATGACGATCCGCCGTGACCTGGAGGTACTCGCCGACCGCGGCCTGATCTCCAAGGTGCACGGCGGTGCCACCACGGTGGGCGCCGGGTCGACCGAGGAGCCGGGCTTCGCCGCCAAGTCGGTCCGCCAGCGTCAGGAGAAGGACGCCATCGCCCGCCGCGCCGCCCGGCTCGTACGCCCGGGCACGGCCGTCGCGGTCTCCGCCGGCACCACCACGTGGGCACTCGCCCACCATCTGACCGACGTTCCGGAGCTGACCGTTGTCACCAACTCGATCCAGATCGCCGATGTCTTCTACCGGGCGAACCGCGCCGACCAGACGATCGTGCTCACCGGCGGCATCCGGACCCCCTCGGACGCGCTCGTCGGCCCGGTCGCGGTCAACGCGGTCCGCTCCCTCAACGTCGACCTGCTGCTGCTCGGCGTGCACGGCATGAGCACGCGGGCGGGCTTCACCACGCCCAACCTCATGGAGGCCGAGACGGACCGCGCGATGGTCGGCGCGGCCCGCCGCCTCGCGGTGCTGGCCGACCACACGAAGTGGGGCACGGTCGGGCTCAGCACGATCGCGCGCCTCGGCGACGCGGACGTGCTCATCACCGACGCGGGCCTGAGCGACGACGCACGCAAGCAACTCATCGAGGAGGTCGGCGAGCTCGTCACCGTCGACCCGGCCGAGGCGCACGCATGAAACGCACCGTCACCCATCTCGCCGACGGCAGAGAGCTCATCTACTTCGACCGGCACGACGACGCCGACCGGTCCGCGGTGGACACGCGAACCCTGCCGCCGCCCCCGCAGGCCTCCGAGCTGCGCCGCGACCGGCTGCTCGGCGAGTGGGTCACCATCGCCTCGCACCGCCAGGACCGCACGTACCTGCCGCCGAGCGACCAGTGCCCGCTCGACCCGTCCGCACCCGGCAGGCCGACCGAGATCCCGGCCTCCGACTACGAGGTGGTCGTCTTCGAGAACCGCTTCCCGTCCTACTCCGGACGCGTGCCGGCCGAGCTGCACGGCGTGACGCCGGGCGTCGGCCGCGCCGAGGTCGTGTGCTTCTCCCCCGACCACGACGCGTCGTTCGCGACCCTGGACCTGGCCCAGGTCGGCACGGTCATGGAGGCGTGGGCGGACCGTACGGCCGAGCTGTCCGCGCTTCCCGGCGTCCAGCAGGTGTTCTGCTTCGAGAACCGCGGCGCCGAGATCGGGGTCACGCTCGCCCACCCGCACGGCCAGATCTACGCCTATCCGTTCGTGACGCCGCGCACCGAGCGGATGCTGGGCGTCGCACGCGCCCACCGCGAGGAGACCGGCCGCGACCTGTTCGCCGACGTCCTCGCCTCCGAGCGGGCCGCCGAGGTCCGGATCGTGGCCGCCAACGACCTGTGGACCGCCTTCGTGCCCGAGGCCGCCCGGTGGCCGTTCGAGGTGCACCTCTTCCCGCACCGCAAGCTGCCGGACCTGGCCGCGCTGTCGATGGAGGAGCGGGAGGCGTTCGCCCCGCTGTACGTCGACGTGCTGCGACGCCTGGACCGGCTGTTCGGCGTGCCGATGCCCTACATCTCGGCCTGGCACCAGGCGCCGGTCTCGACCGACCGTGACCTGGGCTACCTGCACCTCCAGCTGTTCAGCAGCCGGAGGGCCCCCGAGAAGCTGAAGTACCTGGCCGGCTCGGAGGCCGCGATGGGCGCGTTCGTGAACGACATCCACCCTGAGGACGCCGCCCGCCGCCTGCGCGCGGCCACCTGAGGCTTTCGCGGCGTCCTCCGCCGCGGCGGTACGAGCGTGCGCACGGAGCCGGGCGCTCCGCCGGAGGCGTACGCTTCTTTTCGTTAAGACACGCTCTGACCAGGCATGTCTACGCCGTGTGGCGAGCCGGCGCCGATCGGCCGCGCTCGATCCTCGCCGCCATCGCGGCCCCCTCACGCGACCGCCCAGCCGGGCTTGCATTTGGTTTAACTTTCAACTACGCTCAATATAGTTGAGACTTCAATCAATAAATGGAGGATGACATGGCCGCCCTCGCCAGCGAACTCGGACTTCCGGTCGGCACCTGGAATCTCGACCCGGCGCACACCGAGATCTCGTTCATAATCCGGCACCTCATGACCAAGGTCCGCGGTACGTTCACCGAGTTCACCGGCTCGATCGACATCGCCGAGAAGGTCGAGGACTCCCGGACCACCGCCGAGATCCAGATCGGCTCGATCGACACGCGCAACGCCGACCGGGACGCCCACATCCGGTCCGCCGAGATCCTCGACCTGGAGAACCACCCGGCGATGAGGTTCGAGGCCACGGGCGTTCGCCAGGACGGCGACAACTACCTCCTCGACGGCACGCTCACGGTGCGGAACGTCACGAACCCGATCACGCTCGCCGTCGAGTTCAACGGCACCAGCGAGGACCCGTGGGGCGGCACGCGCGCCGGCTTCAGCGCCACCGCCTCGATCAGCCGGAAGCAGTACGGCGTCGAGTTCAACATCCCGTTCGGTGGCGACAAGGCCCTGCTCGGCGACAACGTGGACATCCTGCTCGAGATCCAGGCCGTCCACGCCTGAGCACACCGGTCCAGGCGTCCGGGGGCATGCGGGGGGCATGCGTCCGGCGCCAGCGCGACGAAGAGCACCGTGGCGAATTCCGCCTGGTGCTCTTCGTCGTGTTGGCGAAGCCGACATTCGGGGTATCGCGGAACAGCAAAGGGGAGATCGGCGTTGATCCTTACGGGATCCGACGTGAGAGCGAGGTGGCCCAATGGTGGCGACCACGAATAGTGGCAGGCGTGTCAGGCGGCCCGGACGGGCCGTTGACGGTGATCTGCTCGGCGCCTACCTGGACGAGATCGCCGCGACACCGCTGCTCGCCGCCGAACAGGAGATCGAGCTGGCGCTGGCCATGGAGGCCGGCCTGCTCGCGCACAACCATCTCGACAGCGGCACGTGCCCGGAGGCCGCGACCGTAGAGGAGCTGGAGGAGGTCGCGGCGCGCGGCGACGCGGCCAAGGACCGTTTCATCCTGGCCAACCTCCGCCTGGTCGTCTCGGTCGCGCGGCGCTATCCGACCGACGGCATGAGCCTGCTCGACCTGATCCAGGAGGGCACGATCGGCCTGATCCGGGCGGTCGAGGGCTTTGACCCGCGACGGGGTTTCAAGTTCTCCACCTACGCCACGTGGTGGATCCGGCAGGCGATCGGCCGTGCGCTGGCGAACTCCTCGCGATCGGTACGCCTCCCGGGAGCGGTCCACACCGACGTCAACCGGCTCCGCAAGGCACGTCGCGAGCTGGTCCTCCTCACGGGCACCGAGCCCAGCGACGAGGAACTGGCCGCCGAGCTCGACCTGCCGGTCGAGCGGATCGGCGAGCTGGACCGCTGGGACCGCACGCCCGCCAGCCTGGACGCGGTCGTCGGCGAGGACGAGGAGACCTCACTGGGCGACCTGCTCGCCGACGTGGACGCCCCCTCGCCCGAGGACACCGCAATGGCCGGTGCCCAGCTCGAGATCATCGACGGCATGCTCGACCGGCTGGAGCCTCGCGAGGCCGTGGTCCTGCGGGCGCGTTACGGCCTGGAGGACGGCACCGAGCACAGCCGCCGCGAGATCGCGACGCGCCTCGGGGTCTCCGCCGAGCGCGTACGGCAGATGGAGCTGGCGGCACTGCGGCGCATGCGTGAGATGGCGCAGCGGCTGGACACGCCCCTCGCCGCCTGAGCGCCCGTTCGGCGCCTCATGCGCCGAACCAGGTCAGAACCAACGCTGGATCGTTCACCCGGAAAGCATCCCATGGAGAGACGCCGGGGGGGCGGGAGACGAATCGCTCCCCCGGCGTGGTGCCTCCTGACGGTTCGGTGCTCTCGCTAGGCGTTCACCTCCTCGTTCGCGCCGCGTTCGCGCGGCGTCGCGCTTCTTCTCAGGCGACTCCGACGGTCAACCCCGCGACCGTCGCGTCGAGAGAGCTGGTCGTGATCGGCATGAGCAGCGGTTCGGTGACGCGGAACCGCTCCATGCCGCGCTTGGTCAGATGGACCCGCAGGTCGAGCCAGCCGTCCTGGGTCCGGCACCCTCCCTCGTCGGGGAAGTGCAGGTCACCGGCCGAGATGCGGGCGCCGGGGACGCACACGGGCAGCAGCAGCTGCGCGCGTGGTGCCAGGGCACGGCACGACGCCCGGATCGGCTCGGCCCGCGCGGCCACGCGTGCGTGGTCCGCGGAGGCGGGTGTGATGCGGCCGAGCAGCGCCCCGGCGGGAACGCCGCCGGCGTCGCGCAGCATCGCGTGGGAGGGGGCGCAACCGAGGATGCCCGGATGGCCCGTGCCCGCGAACCGGCCGTCCATCCGCCCGATGCCCAGGATCTCCACCATGACGAGGTCGCCCGGCTCGGCGCCTACGACGCCGATCGGTCCGCACAGGACCTCGTCACCCTCGCAGCTCAGCCGGACCGAGCCGCCGGCGATCACTTCGGCGACGGTGGGGATGTCGGGATGCCAGCGGTTGTGACCGGGAACGTACTGCACGGTCCGGAGCGGTGCGGCGGGCGTGAACAGCAAGTGCCGGTCCCTTCTGTGATGGCTCGGGCGGGCTGGTCTGATGGGGTTAATCCTGCACGTCAGGCCGTTTCACGCGGGTTTCGAGGCTTTTAACGCGTCGTCAATTGAAACTCACCGGAACCCCGGGGAGCCGCGCGACGTCCAAGCCCTATGGGCTCCGACTCAGGTTCAGGCGCCCGGCCGATCCTCGCGGTCGCGGCAGCCGGATTGATCATCGCTGGATGCGGCGCGGGCGGCGCCGCCACATCCGTACACCCCGCGCCATCGCTGCGGCTGGTCGCCTACGACGACTGCGACGGGCTGCTCGACGGCCTGCGGAAGGCGACCGCGGCGCACGTCGGGCCGTACGGCCTGCCGGGTGACCCGATGATGCGCCCGCTGACGAGCGGCCGCGTTCCGGGAGACGCGGCGGCGGCCCGGCAGGCCCCCGACACCGCGCATTCGGCCACCAACATCCAGGAACCCGGCGTCGACGAGCCCGACCTCGTCAAGACGGACGGCCGCCGCATCGTCACCGCCTCGCACGGACGGCTGCACGTGGTCGACGCGGCCTCGCGCACGGAAACCGGTACGGCCGATCTGGGCGCCGGTGCCGCCTGGTCCCCCGGTGAGCTGCTGCTCAGCGGGGACCGTGCGCTGGTGGTGCTGCGCCCGGCGATCACCTTCACACGCGACAACATCGGCGGCATCACCGACATCGCCCCGATCCCGCGCGGCCAGGGCCCCCGGCTCGTCCTCGTGGATCTCCGGGGCGCCCCCCGCGTCGTGAGCTCTCTGCAGGTGGACGGCGCCTACGTGGACGCGCGGCAGGCCGGCTCGGTCGCCCGGCTGGTCATCCGCTCGGCGCCCGCCATCACGTTCCCGCCACGCCGTGGCGGCACCGACTCCGACGCGACCGCGGCGAACCGCCGGGCCGTCGAGCACGCGCCGCTCGACGCGTGGCTGCCGCACTACAAGGTCACGCGCGGCGGCCGCACCGAATCGCGTACGGTGCCGTGCGACCAGGTCAGCCACCCCGTGTCCTACACCGGGACGTCCCTGGTCTCGGTGCTCTCCGTCGACCTGACCGGCGACATGGCCGACGTCTCACCGGTGAGCGTCGTGGCCGGCGGCCAGACCGTGTACGGCTCGGGCACCGGCCTGTACGTCACGGACCGCCCGGCGACCGGCACTCCGGACAGAACAGACATCTACCGGTTCGATCTCAACGGCTCCGGGCCGCCGAGGTTCGCCGCCTCCGGTTCGGTCCCCGGTGCCCTGCTGAACCAGTACTCCCTGTCGGAGTACGCCGGGAACCTCCGGGTCGCCACCACGACCGGCCAGGCGCCGAGGCCCTGGTCCTCCCCCGGCACGGCGCCGCCCACGGAGAGCTCCGTGTACGTCCTGGCGCGGCACGGCGGACGCCTGGAGCAGGTGGGCCGGCTCGGCGGTCTCGGCCGCGGCGAGCACATCTACGCCGTACGCTTCGCCGGCCCGGCCGGGTACGTGGTGACGTTCCGGCAGACCGATCCGCTCTACGCCCTCGACCTGCGCGATCCGGCCAAGCCGCGCGCCACCGGCGAGCTGAGGATCAGCGGCTACTCGGCCTACCTGCACCCGGCCGGCGACGGACGGCTCATCGGCGTCGGCCAGCACACCGACGCGAAGGGCCGCCCGCTGGGCACCCAGGTGTCGCTGTTCGACGTGTCCGACCCGGCCGCCCCGCGCAGACTGAGCGGATACACGGTGCCGTCCACCTGGTCGATGGCGGAGTTCGACTCCCACGCGTTCCTGTACTGGCCGCGGAGCGGGCTGACCGTCGTCCCGATGGCCGGGCCGGGCAAGGACGGCGCGCTGGCGCTGACCGCGACCCCGTCCGGGGTACGGCGGCTGGGCGAGGTGGACCCGCCGAAGTCCGCGGGCGCCGTCCAGCGCGCGCTGGTCGTCGGGGGCACGCTGTGGACGCTCACGCCGTCGGGAGTGCAGGCCAACGACGCCACGACCCTCGCCAAGATCGCCTGGGTGCCCTTCTCCTAAGATCCCGCGGTCGTCAGCGCAGCCCGATGGGACGCCGCAGGGCCGTACGCATCCAGCGGTCCACCAGTGCCGGGTAGTCCAGGCCGGTCGCGGCCCACATCTTCGGGAACGCCGACGCCGGGGTGCAACCGGGCATCGTGTTGATCTCGTTGAGGATGATCTGGCCGCCGGGAGTGTAGAAGAAGTCGACCCGGGCGAGGCCCTCGCAGCCCAGCGCCTCGAAGGCCTGCACCGACAGCCTGCGGATCTCCTCGATCACGGCGGGCGGAAGGTCCGGCGGGATGTCGATGCGCAGGTCCGCATCCAGGTACTTCGCCTCGAAGTCGTAGTAGTCGTGACCGGAGCCGACGCGCACCTCGGCGGGCAGACTGGCGTCCGCCGGCGCGTCGTCAAGCCCCTCCAGGACACCGCACTCGATCTCCCGGCCCTCGATCGCCGCCTCAACGATCACCTTGGGGTCGTGTTCCCGGGCGGCCTCGACCGCGGCCTCCAGCTCCGGCTCGGCATCGACACGGGAGATGCCCATGCTGGAACCGGCCCGCGCCGGCTTGACGAACACCGGCCAGCCGAGCTCTTTGACCTCGTCCACGACCCGCTTGCGCTCCCGCCGCCAGCGGCGGTCGCCGACCACGACGTGCGGCCCGACCGGGAGTCCGGCGCCCTGCCAGATGGCCTTCATGAAGCCCTTGTCCATGCTGGCGGCGCTGGCGAAGACCCCCGCGCCCACGTAGCGGACCCCGGCGAGCTCGAGCAGGCCCTGGATCGTGCCGTCCTCGCCGTACGGGCCGTGCAGCAGCGGCAGCACCACGTCGACGTCGCCGAGCGCCCGGGGCACCTCGCCGGGCTCCACGACGATGAGATCGCCTCCCGGGCCGAGCGGAAGGACGAGGGGCAGGCCGTCGCCGCTCACCTCGGGCAGGTGACCCCCCTCGACCGCGAGCCGCTGGCCGGAGACCAGGACCCACCTGCCGTCACGGGCGATGCCCACCGGGACGATCTCGTAGCGATCCTTGTCGATCGCCGCCATGACACTGCCCGCGGTGAGGCAGGAGATCGCATGCTCCGAGCTGCGGCCGCCGAAAACGACGGCGACACGGATCTTGCCCATGCATCCACCTCTTCTCGCCTGCGTCAGGACACGCGGGCCTCGACCATACATGGCATTTCGCCTGGTCGGCGGCACCGGAAGTCCTGCCCGATTACGAGATGAATGCCCCGTCCTGCGTCCCGATCCGCCCCAGTGCGGTCAAGGCATTGTTGACATCGACGATCAGATCGTCGGCGTCCTCGAGCCCGATGGAGAAGCGCACGGCCGCCGGGTCGATGCCCGCGGCTGCCAGTGCCCGGGCGTCCATCTGCCGATGCGTGGTGGAGGCGATGTGGCCGGCCAGCGTATGGGTGCCCCCCAGGGAGGTCGCCACCTTGGCGAGCCGCAGGCCGTCGGCGAGAGCCATGCCGGCCGCGGGCCCGCCGCGCGGCGTGATCGTGACGACCGCGCCGAACCGTGTGCCCTCCGGCCCGGCGTCGAAGAGCCGGCGGGCCGTCTCATGGCCCGGATGCCCGGGCAGGCCCGGATAGTCGACCCTGGCGACGGCCGGATGCCGTGCCACGGCGGCGGCGAGCAGGGCGGCGGTGTCGCACTGCCGCCGCACCCGCAGCGGGAGCGTGGCCAGTCCGCGGCGTAGCAGGAACGCCTCATCGGGCGCGAGCATGCCGCCCGTGTGGATCCGTACGCTGCGGACAGGCCCGATCAGCCCGGCACGTCCCACGACGACTCCACCGGTGGAGTCGCTGTGCCCGCCGATGTACTTGGTGGCCGAGTGGACGACCAGATCCGCGCCGTGCTCCAGCGGACGGCACACCACCGGTGTCGCGAACGTCGAGTCGACCACCAGCAGGGCTCCCGCCTCGTGGGCGGCCTCGGCCAGCGCGGGCAGGTCGGCGACGGCCATGGTGGGGTTCGCGAGGGTCTCGGCCCACACGACCCTCGTCTCGGGCCGGATCGCCGCGCGTACCTTCCCCAGGTCGGTCATGTCGACGAAGTCGGTCCGTACGCCGAACCGCGACAGCAGCTCGGAAAGCAGGCCGTACGTGCCGCCGTACGCCGCGGCCGGCGCCACGACGTGCGCGCCGGCGTGCGTGAACGCCATGAGGACCGCGCTGATCGCGGCCATGCCGGACGCGAACGCCTGGCCGGTCACCCCACCACCGGCGCGCACGCCCTCCAGGGCGGCGACCGCCTCGGCGAACGCGTCGGAGGTCGGATTGTCCACGCGGCTGTAGGTGTACCCGGGCGCCCGGTCCGCGAGCACGTCGGCGTACTCCTGGGAGGAGTCGAAGGCGAACGTGGCGCTGCGGTACACGGGGGTCCCGAGCGGGATCTGGCGCGGAACGGGCAGCGGCGGCAGGTGGACCGCGCGGGTGTTCTCACCGGGAGAGGGGGTTTCGGGCATTTCATCCATGATCAAGCCTCAGACTCCGTAGCGTTCCGGCTTCGGCGTTCGTGACATCAGCAGCCGGCCGGCCTCCACCGGGCTCAGGCCGCCGTGCATGACGGCCACGATGGCCTCGGTGATCGGCATCTCCACGTGGTGCGTCCGCGCGAGCTCCAGCACGGCGTCGCAGGACTTGACGCCCTCGACCGTCTGCTTGGTGACGGCGACGACCTCCTCCAGGCTCATGCCACGGCCGAGGTTCTCACCGAACGTGCGGTTGCGCGCCAGCGGCGAGCTACAGGAGGCGACGAGGTCGCCCATGCCCGCCAGCCCGGCGAACGTGTGCTGGTCGGCGCCGAGCGCGCCACCGAGCCGGGCGATCTCGGCGAGCCCGCGCGTCATCAGCAGGGCGGTCGCGTTGTCGCCCATGCCCATGCCGACCGCGATGCCGACGGCGAGGGCGATGACGTTCTTGACCGCCCCGCCCAGCTCGCAGCCGACCACGTCGCGGTTGGTGTACGCGCGGAAGTAGGGGGTCATGCAGGCGAGCTGGAGCTTCTGCGCGGTCGGCTCGTCGGTGCACGCGACGACGGCGGCCGACGGCTGCTCCAGCGCGATCTCCCGCGCGAGGTTGGGCCCGCTGACCACGGCGATCCGCTCCTCCGGCACGTCCGCGACCTCGCGGATGACCTCGCTCATCCGCTTGCACGTGCCGAGCTCGACGCCCTTCATCAGGCTCACGAGCACCGCGTCGCCGCCGATCAGCGGCCGCCACTCCGACAGGTTGGCGCGCAGCGTCTGGGCCGGCACGGCCAGGACGACGTACGACGCGCCATCGAGCGCCTCGGCGACGTCCGTCGTAGCGCGCAGGCGCTCGGGCAGCGGGCAGTCCGGGAGATAGTCGGGGTTGCGCCGGGTCTCATTGATCGCGTCGATGACGTCCGCGCGGCGGCCCCACATCGTGACGTCGCCACCGGCGTCGGCGAGCACCTTGGCGAAAACGGTGCCCCATGACCCTGCCCCGAGTACGGCGGTCTTCAAGAGGCCTTGGCCTCCTTGTCGTTGTCGGTTCCGTCCTTGTCCGCGCGTGCCGCCCTGACCGCCTCCCGGTGGTCATAGAGCTTCTCCGGCGGCTTTTCGCCGCGCAGCT
>DASQPY010000409.1:0-2259 GCA_035643735.1 Actinoallomurus sp.
CCCTGCTCGTACTGCTTGACGATGCGAACCGACAACGCCAGCCCGATCACCGCCACGACGACCACCACGATGACGACGACGACGAGAGCACTCATAGCATCCTCCACGGTCGGTCCTGTCCGGATCGGCGACGGCTGTCGCCCTCCATGCCGCTGCTGACGTCGCTGCCCGCAGCCTGGCAAACCGTCCCCTTCAACACTCGCGCCGCGGAGGGTGTGGAGCCTTCCGGCCAGCGGCAATCCTCACTACCGGCTAGCGGGCAGGCCCGGCTGGCAGCGGGTCCGCAGCAGCCGGCGAAGCGCCTCCGTCCCTCCCGCCAGCCGGCAGATCTGGCTGCCTGCTGGCCGGGTGCGGCCTTGGGGGGTCGCCGCGATGACGTGCGGCCATCAGCCCGGAATCGTCGGTGTTACCCCGACCGGTCCGCCACAGCGACCGGCGCACCACCGGGGAGAGCCGGCGCCCTTCGAGACCCCGACGTCCCCCCTGTGCGACGCAGCTGCCGGGCCGACCGCAGCGGCCGACCCGGCCACTAGGAAGGACGTACTCGTGCGACTGACACCTCGAACCGCTGTAGCACTGACCGGAGTCGCCGCAGCGCTGGTGGCGGCATTGGCCGGCTGCGGTAACGGCGGCTCCTCGGGCGGCTCCGGCAGCGGCCCCGCGCCCGCGAACACGAAAGTGGGCATCCTGCTGCCGGACACGGCGTCCTCGCCGCGCTGGGTCTCGGCCGACCCCACCGAACTCAAGAAGCAGTGCACCGCCCGCAAGCTCACCTGCTCCGTGGACAACGCCAACGACAGCGCGACCACTCAGCAGGCGCAGGCCCAGGCCCTCATCAACTCGGGCGTCGGCGTTCTCCTCCTCGTAAATCTGGATCCGGGCTCCGGCAAGTCCATCCAGGCCCTCGCCCAGCAGCACAACGTCGTCACGATCGACTACGACCGACTGACCACCGGCGGCACCGCGTCGTACTACGTGTCGTACGACAACGTGAAGGTCGGGCAGGACCAGGGCACCGCGCTGACCCAGGCCGCGCAGGTGAAGGGCAAGAGCCCGGTCAACTACGTCGAGATCGACGGCGCGCCGACCGACAACAACGCCACCCTGTTCGCGGAGGGCTACAACTCGGTCCTGTCGAAGCAACCCGGCTGGAAGAAGCTCGCCGACCAGACCGGCAACTGGGACGCCGCCACCGCGCAGACCGTGTTCACCACGATGCTCGGCCAGCATCCCAACATCAACGCGGTCATGGTCGCCAACGACACCATGGCGCAGTCGGTCATCAACGTGCTGAAGTCCCAGGGCCTCGCGGGCAAGGTCGCGGTGTCCGGGCAGGACGCCACCGCCGGCGGCCTCGACAACATCATGGCCGGCACCCAGGCCTTCACGATCTACAAGCCCGTAGCCGGTGAAGCTGACGTGGCGATCAAGCTGGCCAGCCAGATCCTCGCCGGGCAGAAGCCCACTGCGCCGACGACGACCAAGGACCCGACGAACGGCCGGGAGATCCCCTCGTACCTCGCCGCCCCGACCGTCATCACCAAGGCGAACGTGGCCCGGCCGGTGACCGACGGCTACGTGACCGCCGCCGCCGTCTGCCCGACCGCAGCGCTCGTGCACCTGTGCTCGGCCAACGGCATCAAGGTCCCGTAACCCCACATCGACCCGCGGGGTCGGCGCTGCGCCGGCGTCGGCCCCGCGCCCGACAGAGCAGGTGATACGACATGACCGCCAGTCCCACGCTGGAGCTGCGGGGCGTTGATAAGTCGTTCGGTCCGGTCCATGTGCTCTCGTCCGTGGACTTCACCGCGAACGCGGGAGAGATCACCGCGCTCGTGGGCGACAACGGGGCGGGCAAGTCCACGTTGGTCAAGTGCATCGGAGGGATCTCTCCCGCCGACGCCGGCGAGTTGATCTTCGACGGTACGCCGCAGAGCGTCCGCGGGCCACGGGACGCCGCACTGCTCGGGGTCGAGATCGTGTATCAGGACCTCGCACTCTCCGACAACCTCGACATCGTCGAGAACATGTTCCTCGGTCGCGAGATGCTCACCCGGTTCCGCACGCTTGACGAGAACTCGATGGAGAAGCTCGCGAAGCAGACGCTGGCGTCGTTGTCGGTGCGCACGGTCCGATCGGTACGGCAACTCGTGGCGAGCCTGTCCGGCGGCCAGCGCCAGACTGTGGCGATCGCCAAGTCGCTTCTCTGGAAGTCGAAGGTCGTCGTCCTCGACGAGCCGACAGCCGCGCTCGGCGTCG
>DASQPY010000410.1:0-14885 GCA_035643735.1 Actinoallomurus sp.
AGGCGGAGGTCGCGCCCTGCGCGGCGGCCGCGGACAAGCCGATGGCGGTCGAGGGCAAGGCGGCCTCGGAACGACCCTTGGCACCGCCCTGCGGGACGGCCGACAACGCGCCGGCCGCCGTACACGAGGAGCCGGCCGTCACGCCTGACACCGTCTCGCCGATGGCGCCGCAGGCCGGTCCCGGAAAGGCGGTGCCCGGCAAGGCGGCCCACGAGCCGCTGGGCCACCCGGCGGGTCACCACCACGCCCGGCTGCCGGCCGGTGCTCCGCTGGGCTCCGGTCGCGCTCACCGCGACTGCTCCCGGCAGGGAACGGGCTTCGTCTGCCCGCTCGGCTCCGCGCCGCATCACCGGCCGCACGTGGTCAACCTGACGGGGCCGTCGCATCCGCACGGGCTGCACTGCGTGGGAGCCGCCGGCGTCGCCTGCCACACCCGGGCGGCACACCCGATCGCGGCACGGCCGCAGCCGGTCCGGGGGAACCTGCCGACCACCGGCGGTTCGTCCGCGCTGCTCGCTCTGTCAGGTCTCGGCCTGGCGGGCGCGGGCGTGGTCCTCTACCGGCTCAGCCGCGTCCGCCGCGGCGAAGAGGGCTGAGCAGGACCCGATAGTACGGACCGAGGCGACGGGGGAGCAGGATGGGGGCCATGCTGTTGCGGATCTTCACCGAGCCCCAGCAGGGGGCCGACTACACCACCCTGCTCCGCGTCGCCAAGGCCACCGAGGAATACGGCTTCGACGCGTTCTTCCGCTCTGACCACTACCTGAAGATGGGGGACGTCAGCGGCCTGCCGGGCCCGTCGGACGCCTGGGTCACCCTGGCCGGTCTGGCCAGGGAGACCGAGCGCATCCGGCTCGGGACCCTGGTGACCGCGGCGACGTTCCGGCTGCCCGGCCCACTCGCCATCTCCGTGGCCAATGTCGATGACATGAGCGGAGGACGCGTCGAACTCGGTCTCGGGACCGGCTGGTACGACGACGAGCACACCGCGTACGGGATTCCGTTCCCCGGCCTCGGCGAGCGGTTCGACCGCTTCGAGGAGCAACTGGAGATCATCACCGGGATGTGGGAGACCCCCTCGGACAAGACGTTCGACTACGAGGGAACCCACTACCGGGTGACCGGCTCCCCGGCGCTTCCCAAGCCGGCCCAGCGGCCGCGGCCGCCGATCATCATCGGCGGAGTGGGCGCCAAGCGCACCCCGCGGCTCGCCGCCCGTTTCGCCGATGAGTTCAACGTCCCGTTCCACTCGATCGAGGACACCCGGGCGGCGTACGAGCGGGTGCGGGCCGCCTGTGAGAACGGCGGCCGGGACGACGCCTCTCTCATCTTCTCGGCCGCGCAGGTCATCTGCTGCGGTCGTGACGACGCGGAGCTCCGGCGGCGCGCCGACGCCATCGGCCGGTCGGTGGAGGACCTGCGGGAGAACGGCATCGCCGGCACCCCGGCCGAGGTGGTCGAACGGATCGCCGCGTTCGGTGCGGCCGGCGCCGAGCGCACCTACCTCCAGGTACTCGACCTGAACGACCTGGACCACCTCGCACTGCTGGCGAGCGACGTCCTTCCCCAGGTCTGACACCGGGCACGACATGATCACTCCGGAGTGGGCCGAGTGCGCCTCCGGCGTGGTCCGGACACGGGCCGGAACGCCGTTCGCCGTCGGTACACTGTTCGAAGGGAGGAGTGTGCCATGACAGGGACGACCGAGATTCCGCCCCCGCCGTGGCGGCGCCCGAAGAAGGCCGCACGGCAGCGCCGGCCGCTCAGCCAGGAGCTCATCGTCGACACCGCGATGCGGGTCCTCGACGCCGAGGGGTTCGACGCGCTCAGCATGCGCCGGGTCGCCCTCGACCTGCGGACCGGCCCCGCGTCGCTGTACGCGCACGTCGCGAACAAGGACGAACTCCTGGAGCTGATGATCGACCGCATCATCGGCGAGATGGAGATGCCCGCGCCCGACCCGGCCCGCTGGCAGGAACAGATCGTCGAGTCCTCGATCGCGGCGCACAGCGTGTGGGTGCGACATCCCGGGATCGCGCGCGCCGCGCTCGCCAACATCCCCGTCGGGCCCAACTCCCTGCGCTACAGCGAGGCACTGCTGGCCATCCTGCGGGCCGGGAGAGTGCCGGACCAGCAGGCGGGCTGGTTCGTCGACCGGGTGTCCCTCTACGTGCTCGCGGACGCCTTCGAGGCGTCGCTGCACCAAGAGCGCGGGCGCCGGACCGAAGAGGACGCGCGGGCCTACTTCCAGCAGATCCGCGCCTACTTCGAGAGCCTGCCGCCCGACCGTTTCCCGGTCATCACGTCGATGGTGGGCGCGCTGATCGGGGGCGACGGCGACGAGCGCCTGAGGTTCGGCCTGGAGCTCATGGTCCGGGGACTCGCCTCGTACGCGTGAGACGCCCGTACGGCGGCCCCGGCCGCGCCGCGCGCGGTCGGGGCTCGCTCGTCCGTGTCAGCCGGCGGAGATCTCCCGGCCGTCCTCCGACCACAGGGTGTGGAAGGCCCCGTCCCGGTCCACGCGCCGGTACGTGTGGGCGCCGAAGTAGTCGCGCAACCCCTGGATCAGCGAGGCCGGCCCGCGTTCGCGGCGGTAGCCGTCGTAGTAGGCCATCGACGCGGAGAACGCGGGCGTCGGGACGCCGAGGTCCACCGCCGTGCGCACGACCTTGCGCCACGCGTCCTGGGCGCCCGCGACCGCGTCGCTGAAGTAGTCGTCCAGCAGGAGGTTCGGCAGGTCCGGGCTGCGCCCGTAGGCCTCCTTGATGCGGTCGAGGAAGCGCGCCCGGATAATGCAGCCGCCGCGCCAGATGGTGGCGAGGGTGCCCGGGTCGACGTTCCAGCCGTACTCGTCGGACGCGGCGCGCATCTGCTCGAAGCCCTGCGCGTACGCGACCACCTTGGAGGCGTACAGCGCGTCGCGTACGGCGTCCACGAAGCCCTCCGGTGCCTTGCCCCCGCTGGGGCCGGGCAGGACCTTCGAGGCGCGGAGCCGCTGGTCCTTGCGGGCCGACAGGGCGCGGGCGTACACCGCTTCGGTGATCGCGGTGACCGGGACGCCGAGCTCCAGGGCCGACTGCGCGGTCCAGCGGCCGGTGCCCTTCTGCTCGGCCTCGTCGAGGATCACGTCGACCAGGGGCCGGCCCGTCGTGGCGTCGGTGTGCGCGAGCACCTTGGAGGTGGTCTCGATGAGGAACGACTCCAGGTCGCCCTCGTTCCACTGCTCGAAGACCTGGGCGATCTCGGGCGCGGACAGGCCGGCCGCGCTGGTCAGCAGGTCGTAGGCCTCGGCGATGAGCTGCATGTCGGCGTACTCGATGCCGTTGTGCGCCATCTTGACGTAGTGACCGGCGCCGTCCGGGCCGATGTGGGCGCAGCATGGCGTGCCGTCCACCTGGGCCGCGATCGTGGTCAGGATCGACGCGACCGGGTCGTACGCGTCGCTGGGACCGCCCGGCATGATGCTCGGCCCGTTCAGCGCGCCCTCCTCGCCGCCGGAGACCCCGGTGCCGAGGAAGTGGAGGCCGTGCTCGGCCAGCGCCGCCGCGCGCCGCCGCGTGTCCTCGAAGTGTGAGTTGCCGCCGTCGATCAGGATGTCACCCTTGTCGAGCAACGGCACCAGCTCGTCGATCACGGCGTCGACGGGCCTGCCGGCCTTCACCATGATCATGACTCGGCGGGGCCGGTCGAGCGCGGCGACGAACTCCTCGATCGTCGTCGTGGGCGTGAACTCGCCCTCATTCCCGTACCGTTCGATCAGTTGCTTGGTACGGCTTTCACTGCGGTTATGTACGGCCACAGGGAACCCGTGGCGCGCGATGTTGCGCGCGAGGTTCTGGCCCATGACGGCCAGCCCGGTGACACCGATTTCGCTTCCCACATCATCACCCCGTGCCAAGGCTAGCCCGGCAGGTCCGGAGCGCGGGCGGCAGGCGTGCACGTTCGCCGTACGCTCCGAAAAGTCATCAATTCAAGTTGGAGTCGGTGGTGATTTCCGCCAGGCTCTCCTCCCGTGGATGATCTGTCTTTGGTGCGCGACCACACGGTGCTGTCCGTCGTGGCCGGCTCGCGCGCCTACGGGCTCGCCACCGAGGACAGCGACATCGACCGGCGCGGCGTCTTCGTGGCACCGACGCCGCTGTTCTGGGGCTTCGCCAAGCCTCCGTCGCACGTCGACGGGCCGGACGCCGAGCGCTTCTCCTGGGAGCTCGAGCGCTTCCTCGGACTCGCGCTGGACGCCAACCCCACCGTGCTGGAGTGCCTTTGGTCACCCCTGGTCGAGAAGGCCACCGAGCAGGGAGAGGAGCTCCTGGCACTGCGCGGCTCCTTCCTGTCCCGGCACGCGCACCGGACGTTCCTGCGCTACGCGGAGAGCCAGTTCCGCAAACTCACCGGCGACGTGCGCACGCGCGGCGAGCCCCGGTGGAAGCACGTGATGCACCTGCTCCGGCTGCTGATCAGCGGGCGCCACCTGCTGGAACACGGTGAGCCGCTCGTGGACGTCGCGGACCACCGGGAGAGCCTGCTCGCGGTACGGCGAGGCGAGGTGGCCTGGACCGAGATCGACGCGTGGCGGCGGACCCTGACGCGGGACATGGACGCGGCGCTGGCCGCCACCGGGCTGCCCGAGGAGCCGGACCGTACGCGCGTGGAGACGTTCCTGGTGTCCGAACGACGGAGGGGTGCACGATGACGCGAACGCTGCCGTCCTGGCTGTCCGCGGTGACCGGCGACGTGGTCTTCGCGACCGTCAGCGGCGCCCATCTGTACGGCTTTCCCTCCGTGGACTCCGACGTCGACCTGCGTGGTGTGCACCTGATGCCGATCGAGGACGTCGTCGGCCTCCGCACCGGCGAGGAGACGGTCGACCGGACCTGGACGCGCGACGGCGTCGAGGTCGATCTCGTCACCCACGACCTGGCGAAGTTCGGCCGGCTGCTGTTGCGCCGCAACGGCTACGTCCTGGAGCAGTTGCTGTCGCCCCTCGTCGTGACGTCATCGCTCCTGCACGAGGAGATGGTCGCGCTCGCGCCCGGCTGCCTGACCCGTCACCACGCGCACCACTACCTGGGCTTCGCGCGTACGCAATGGGGGTTCTTCGAACGCACGGGTGAGCTCAAGCCCCTGCTCTACACGTTCCGCGTGCTGTCCACGGGCATCCACCTGATGCGCACCGGCGAGGTCCTGGCCGACCTCACCGAGCTCGATCACGGGCCGGCGTACCTGCCGGAGCTGGTCATGGCCAAGCGCGAGGCCGAGCACGGTGCGCTGCCCGCCGACGGCCCGGAGCCCGGCCGTCTCGCCGCCGACGTCGCCGCGATGACCACCCTGCTGGAGACGGAGCGGGACCGGTCGTCGCTGCCCGAGCGGCCCTCCGCGGGGCCCGCCCTGCACGACCTCGTCGTCCGGGCCCGGCTCGCTGACCTGCCACATGTTAACTCTCGATTGCAAGGGTAAATCGGTACGTCGTGGACACCCCTCGTCTGCTCAAGAATCGGTACCGGCTCGGCAGGGTCATCGGCCGCGGCGGCATGGGGGTCGTATGGCTCGCCACCGATGAGGTGCTCGACCGCAGCGTGGCGGTCAAGGAGGTCTCCTTCCCGCCCGGTCTGCCCGATGAGGAGCAGCAGAAGCTCCGCCGCCGTACGCTCCGCGAGGCGCGTACCACGGCGCGGCTCAACCACCCCAACGTCGTGGGCGTGTACGACATCGTGGAGGACGAGGACCGGCCCTGGATCGTGATGGAGTTCGTGCCGTCGCGTTCGCTCGGCGAGACCGTACGCGCCGACGGCCCGCTGACCCCGGAGCGCACCGCCGCGATCGGCCTCCAGCTGCTCGCCGGACTCCGCGCCGCGCACGCGGCCGGCGTCCTGCACCGCGACGTGAAGCCGAGCAACGTCCTCCTGGCCGAGGACGGGCGGGTCGTGCTCGGCGACTTCGGCATCGCGACCGCGAAGGGCGCCTCGACCGTCACCTCCTCGGGCGTGCTGATCGGGTCGCCCTCGTACATGGCGCCCGAGCGGGCCCGCGGACGCGACGTGGGCCCCGAGTCGGACCTGTGGTCGCTGGGCGCGACGCTCTACACGGCCGTCGAGGGCCGGCCGCCGTTCGACCGCGACAGCGCGGTGGCCACGCTCGCGGCACTCGTGATGGACGACCCGGACGCCCCTGCCCGCGCCGGACCGCTCTGGCCGCTGATCCGCGGGCTACTCCAGCGCGACCCCGCCGAGCGCCCCGCCATGGAGTCCGTCGCGAGCACGCTCCGCGAGATCGCCGACGGCTCCGGCGAAGCCCCGCCCGTGTCGCCGGACACCCCCGGGCAGGCCGAGCCTGCCGAGCCGGCCGGGAGGCCGAGACGGACAAGGAAGGGAAAGGCAGGTCGGCCCGCGGCCGGGAAGGCAGGCGGGTCGGTGGCCGAGGAGGCTGGACCGGCCGCGGCCGAGCCGCCTCCGGCCGAGCCGCCTCCGGCCGAAGTGCCTCCGGTCCCGAGCATCCCGCGGCCGCGCCCGGCGCCCGACGAGCCGTCCTCCCTGGAGGCGCCGCCCGATGAGGCCTCACCCGGCCCGTCCGCGTCCGATGCCACTGGTACCGCGGACGCCGTCGAGCCCGGCCCGGCGGATCCGGGTGACGCGGTGCGCCAGGAGGGGACGGGTCCCGCGTCCCTGTCGAGCACCGGAACGGTACGCGGCACGGGCACCGGCGCCTCCCGGCGTGTCCCGGTGGCCCTCGCGGCGCTGGCGCTGGTCCTCGTTGTCGTGCTCCTGGGCTGGGCCGTCAGCAGCATGTTCGGAGACGACGACTCGGACCGGCGGTCCGGCCAGAAACCGGGAACGACACCGAGCGGAAAGGCGTCGAGCCCGTCCCCCACGGCATCGCCGACGGCATCCGCGACGGCCGCCCCACCGAACACCTCGCCCGCCGTCTCCCCGACGGGTACCACCGGCCCGCTGCCCGACGGCTACCACTGGCACCACGACAGCACGCACTTCTCCATCGCCGTGCCGGACGGCTGGTCGGCCGAGCACCATGGCCACTACCTGTACGTCGAGGACCCCCACAGCTCCCGGATCCTGATCGTCGACCAGTCCGACACCCCGAAGTCGGACCCGCTGGCCGACTGGCGGGAGCAGGAGTCCGCCCGGCGGAGCAGCTATCCGGGGTACCACCGGATCCATCTGAGGTCCGTGGACTACCCGCAGGCGCGCAAGGCCGCCGACTGGGAGTTCACCTACAACGGGTCCGGCGGCCACACCCACGTGCTCAACCGCAACATCCTGGCGAACAGCAAGCACGCCTACGCCCTGTACTGGCAGGTCCCGGACAGCCGCTGGGACGCGAGCCGCAAGGTCTTCGATGTGTTCGCCGCGACGTTCCGCCCGGCCAAGGGATGATCCAGGACGGGCCCGCATGCCGGCGGGCCACTCACCAGGCACTCAGCAGGGGCGTCCCCGGTGTTCCTGAGGGATTCGAGCATCCGGGAGCAGTGCACCGGTAGTCGGCTCCGACGCTGGACGGGAGAGTGGACGAGCTCCGGGGCCGGGCGATCTCGTGGGACGACGCCCGAGGACGCCTGGCACGACGACATGGAGCTGGGCGGCGCCGAGCCGGCGCCGGCCGCGAGACGGCTCGGCGACCCCAGGGCCAAGGCCCGGCTGGCCCAGGCGGCCACGTGGGCCGGGCTGACGTCAGCGCGCTCACCCACGCCGAGCTGCCGCGGGCGATGCGCGGTGACGGCGACCGCGCCCGGCAAGGCGTTCGAGGACGGTCTGGACGACTACGTCGGCGGCATGCGCGAGTGCCCGCCGGACGGCTCGGGCGCCAACGCGAGATTCACCGGGCACGGCAGCCGGTACCTCGACGACGCGCGTTCGTGGCAGACCTCCGAGCCCGCCGACGACTTCACCGCGCTCGGACTTCACGCCCTGACCCTGACCGCGACTGAAGGCGGTCACTGAGAGGTCATCCGACCGGCTTCGGAGGCTGCGACGGCCCGTCACGACGGCGAGTCGCCCGGCCGGCTGCTTGACTCACGTTGTCATCGGCGCGGCCTGCGGAAACGCCGTGATCAATGGCCTGTGCGGGCCCCCTGCCCGTGGGCGACGACGCGGTCGCACGCTGTTATGTGACGATCAGATTTCGATGTCGTAACCGTCCCATGTCTCCGTCTTTGAGGCCCTATACGTAGCAGCTCACGAGGAATACGTTGTGCGCCCAAACAAACTGTTCCCTGGGGAGCTTGGAGAAGGTGTCGACGTGAGATTGAAGCGCACGGCGTGTATCGCGGCGATCGCTGCCATGGCGACCGCGGGCCTTGCGGCCTGCGGCAGCGGCGACGACGACAGCAGCAAGGGCGGCGGCTCCACCGGCGCGGCGAAGATCAAGGGCAAGGTCGGCATCATTCTGCCCGACACCAAGTCCTCGGTCCGGTGGGAGAGCTTCGACCGTCCGGTCCTGACCGCGGCGTTCCAGAAGGCCGGCATCCCCGCCGACATCCAGAACGCTGAGGGCGACAAGCAGCGGATGCAGACCATCGCCGACCAGATGATCACGAACGGTGCGACCATCCTGGCGATCGTCAACCTCGACTCCAACTCCGGCGCGGCCATCGAGAGCAAGGCCAAGCAGCAGGGCGTCCAGACGATCGACTACGACCGTCTCACGCTCGGTGGCTCCGCCGACTACTACGTCTCCTTCGACGGCGTCGATGTCGGCCGTACGCAGGGCGCGGGCCTGCAGAAGTGCCTCGGGGACAAGGCGTCGAACATCGTCTACCTCGACGGCTCGCCGACGGACAACAACGCCACCCTGTTCAAGCAGGGCGCGCACGAGGTCCTCGACAAGGTGACCAACTACAAGAAGGTCGCCGAGCAGGCCATCCCGGACTGGGACAACCAGAAGGCCGCGACGACCTTCGAGCAGATCTACACCCAGCAGAAGGGCAAGATCGACGGCGTCCTCGCCGCCAATGACGGCCTCGGCCAGGCCGCGATCTCGATCCTGAAGAAGAACAACGACAAGATCCCGGTGACCGGCCAGGACGCCACGCCGCAGGGTCTGCAGAACATCCTCGACGGCACGCAGTGCATGACGGTCTACAAGCCGAACAAGCAGGAGGCCGACAGCCTCGTCAACGTGGTCACCGCGCTGGCCAAGGGGCAGAAGCCGCAGGTCACCGCGAGCGCCAACGACCCGGTCGGCAAGCGGAACGTGCCCTCGATCCTGCTCAAGTCGATCCCGATCACCAAGGACAACGTCAAGGACGTCATCACCGACGGCGGCGTGAAGGCCGCCGACGTCTGCAAGGGCGCCTACGCCGCCAAGTGCAAGGCGGCCGGAATCGAGTGATAGTGGATAGGGGTGCCCGGTCGGCCGGGCACCCCGTTTCCGCTGTCCAAGGGAGTGCAAGCGTTGTCTGAGAACGGAACCCCCGCCCTCGAACTCGTGGGGATCAACAAGAGCTTCGGAGCCGTCCACGTGCTCCACGACGTCGACCTCGCCGTCTATCCCGGTCAGGTGACCGCGCTGATCGGCGACAACGGCGCAGGTAAGTCGACACTCATCAAAAGCATCGCCGGGATCTACCCGGTGGACTCCGGACGCATCCTCTTCGAGGGCAACGAAGTCCACATCGGCAGCCCGAAAGACGCCGCAGACCTCGGCATCGAGATCGTTTACCAGGATCTCGCGCTCGCCGACAACCTCGACATCGCGCAGAACATGTTCCTCGGCCGTGAGCGCAAGAGGGGCATCGTCCTGGACGAGGCGTCCATGGAACAGGCCGCGCGTGACACGCTCGCGCGGCTCTCGGTGCGCACCGTCAGCTCGGTCCGCCAGCTCGTCGCCAGCCTGTCCGGCGGCCAGCGGCAGACCGTGGCGATCGCCAAGGCCGTCCTGTGGGAGTCGAAGGTGGTCGTCCTCGACGAGCCGACCGCCGCGCTGGGCGTCGCCCAGACCCGGCAGGTCCTGGATCTGGTCCGGCGCCTCGCCGAGACCGGCCACGGCGTCGTCCTGGTCTCGCACAACATGAACGACGTGTTCGAGGTCGCGGACCGGATCACCACCCTGTACCTGGGGCGCGTGGCCGCCGACGTCAAGCGGACCGACGTCACCCAGAGCCAGGTGGTCGAGCTGATGACCCTGGGCCGTTCTGGTGATCTCGGTCTCGCGCCCGCGACCGCCGCCGAAAGCATCTGAGGATCCCCGAATGTCCACCGAAACCCCCCGGCCGGCCGGGACCGCCGAAGAGACGGTCACCGACTCGCCCCCCGCCACCAGCGGGTCCGTCGCGGCGTCCGACTTCACCACCGACACCCGTGTACAGACAGTGTCGACGGCGGTCGACGGCTATGTGGTCAAGCTGCGCTCCGGCGACCTCGGCGCTCTGCCCGCGATCTTCGGCCTCGTCGTCCTGATCATCCTGTTCTACGCGCTGCGCCCGGAGACCTTCCTCTCCAAGTTCAACCTCGCCAACCTGCTCGTGCAGGCGCTGCCGGTCACCATCCTCGCCATGGGCCTGGTGTTCGTGCTGCTGCTCGGCGAGATCGACCTGTCCGCCGGCGTCGCGAGCGGCGCCTGTGCCGCGGTCATGGCAAAACTGATGGTCGACAGCGGCACGAACTGGGTGTTCGCCGTGCTCGCGGCCGCCGCCACCGGTCTCCTCATCGGCCTGCTGATCGGCGCGCTCGTCGCCATCGTGCGCATTCCATCATTCGTCGTGACACTCGCGTTGTTCCTCGGCCTGCAGGGCATCGCGCTGAAGCTGATCGGCGAGGGCGGCACCGTCCCGATCCACAACGACGTCATCTACGCGCTGGCCAACAAGTACATGCCGGTCTGGCTGGGCTGGACCCTCGCGGTCGCCTGCGCTCTCGTCTACGCGGGCATCCAGCTGCTCCGCTGGCAGCGGCAGAACGCCAAGGGCCTGTCGCGCCGTCCCCTCGCCCTGATCGGCCTCCAGGTCGTGCTCGTCGCCATCGCACTCCTCGGCGGCGCGTACGTACTGAACCTCAACCGGGCCCGTACGCCGCTCGCGCCGTTCTTCGGCGGTGTGCCGTGGGGAGTGCCGCTCGTCGCGGTACTGCTGATCATCTGCACGTTCGTGCTGGGCCGCACGAGCTACGGACGGCACCTGTACGCCGTCGGTGGCAACGCCGAAGCCGCTCGCCGGGCCGGCATCAACGTGACCCGGCTCCGCATGTCCGTGTTCATGATCTGCTCCGTGCTGGCGGCGGTCAGCGGCATCGTCGCCGCCTCCCGCCTCAACTCGGTGACACCGGACGCGGGCGCGGGCAACACGCTGCTGTACGCGGTCGGCGCCGCCGTCATCGGCGGCACGAGCCTGTTCGGCGGCAAGGGCAAGGCACGGGACGCGATCCTCGGTGGTCTCGTCATCGCGATCATCGACAACGGCCTGGGTCTGCTCGGTGCCAAGGCGTACCTCAACTACCTGATCACCGGTGGCTTCCTGCTGCTCGCCGCGAGCATCGACGCGCTGGCGCGCCGTCGCCGTTCCGCGACCGGCCGCTGACGCCGGGAGGCGTTCTCGTGACGCGTCGGCGCATTCGCGGGTCGACTCAGGACGACGTACGCCGGCACAACCTCGGGACCATCCTCACCGAGGTGCACCGGTACGGTTACCGGTCACGCGCTCTGCTCACCGCGGAGATGGGGCTGAACCGGAGCACCATCGGCGACCTGGTCGCCGAACTGACGGAGGCCGGGCTCGTCCTGCAGCGCTCTGCGAGCGCCCAGGGACGGGCCGGCCGCCCGTCGCTGGAGGTGGTGCCCTCTCCTGAGGGCGTGTACGTCCTGGCCGTCGACCTGGGCGTACGCCACCTGGCGGTGGCAAGGGTCGGGCTCGGCGGCGACGTACTCGACCGTGTCGACGTCGACTCCGAGCGCGACTTGAGCGACCTCGACGTCACCGTCGACGCGATCGCGGAGGCGTGCGGCCGGCTGCGCCGCGGCGCGCCGGACCGTGCGCGCTGCGTGGGCGTCGGCCTGTCCGTGCCGGGCGTGGTCCGGCAGGAGGACGGCCTGCTCCGGTTCGCGCCGAACCTCGGCTGGACCGACCTGCCGCTCGGCGCACGCCTGGAGGAGCGGCTGGACCTGCCGGCCGTGATCGCCAACGACGCCGACCTGGGCGCGCTCGCCGAACACTGGCGGGGCGTCGCCGTCGGCTACGAGCACGTGGTGGTCGTCTCCGGCGAGATCGGCATCGGCGGCGGCATCCTGGTCGGCGGCCGCCCGCTACGTGGCCGCGGAGGGTACGCCGGCGAGATCGGCCACCTGCGCGTGAACCCGGACGGACGGCCCTGCCGCTGCGGATCCTCCGGCTGCCTGGAGACCGAGATCGGCGCGGACGCCCTGCTGCTGGCGGCGGGCCGCCGGCCGGGCAGCGGCCTGGACGCCTACCGCGAGGTCCTGGCCGAGGCCGCAGCGGGCGACGAGGAGGCCAGGAACGCCGCCGTCCGTGTCGCACGCTGGCTCGGCGTCGGCGTCGGCATCCTGGTCAACACCTTCAACCCCGACATCGTGATCCTCGGCGGCCCGCTGGGCGAGCTGTACAAGGCGACCGCGGACATCGTCGAAGAGGCGGCCGCCCAATCGTCCCTGGTGGCCCCGCGAGAGCAGGTACGCCTGGCCGCCTCCGCGCTGGGCCCCGACGCCCAGATCGTCGGCGCCGCCGAACTCGCCTTCGAGCCCCTCCTCGAAGACCCGATCGGCACCCTGGCCCACCGCGCCGCCTGAGGCCCCCGGCCACTGATCCTGGAAACGACGGGCCGTCTCACGGACGGCGGGCCGCCCACACGGTCCTCGTGGCGCGAACGGTGAGGTCGTCGCGTCGCAGGACGGCATCGGGTCCGTCACCGTCGATGAGCGTGTCGAGCGTGGCCAGGTCGCCGGCGTCCATCCGGCCGTCCACGCGGGACCGGACGCGGCGCAGGGACGCCTGGGCGTAGCGGCCGGCCGAGGGGGGAAGCGGAGGCGTCAGCTCGATGGCGAAGGTCCGCTCGGCCTCGACGGTGAAGCCCGCCTGCCGCAGGTGTGAACCCCAGTCGGAGCCCAGGTGCGGTAGCGCCTCGGTCCGTACCTCGTCCACGGCCGCCTGGCAGCGCGCCTCCAGTCCGGGGCGGCCGACGCCGAGGTCGTCGGGCAGGAAGCGCGGGAAGGAGTCCATCTCGGCCAGGGCCAGGAGCCCGCCGGGACGAAGCGCGGCGAGGACCTCGGTGAGGACGCGGCCGGGGTCCGCCATGTGGTGGAGAGAGCTGGACGCCCAGACCAGGTCGACGGTGTCGATGGCCGGCCACGCCGCGTCCAGGTCCGCCTGGACGGTACGGATCCGGTCGGCCACGCCGCGGTCGCGGGCCTTGTGCCTGAGGCGGTCCAGTAGTGGCTCGGACAGGTCCACGGCGATCACCTCGGCCTCCGTGAAGCGCTGGGCGAGGGCGAGTGCGCCGGCACCGGTTCCGCTGCCCAGGTCGAGGATCCGGCGGCAGGGCGGGCCTGCGGTCTCGTGGATCCAGGCGGTCACCTCGGACAGGTAGGAGTGCATGACCTCGGCGTCGAGGTCCAGGAGCTCGGCCATCGCCGCGGTGTCGGTGTCGGCCGGAGAGTGGTGGTGGTGTTCCATGCCACGACCCTAGGGGGTGCTCTGCGTTCATGGCATAACATCTTGCGTATGACGCAAGACGGCGATCTCGACGCTCTGGTCCGCAAGCGCATTCGGGGGCTGCGGCTGGCCCGGGACTGGTCGCTCGATGACCTGGCCGTCCGTTGCTACCTGAGCCCTTCCACCCTGAGCCGGATCGAGACCGGCCACCGGCGGATCGCCCTCGACCAGCTGGTGGAGTCCGCCGATGACGACGACGTGGTGATCAGGCCGCGGCGCGACGTGGTGCGGGGCGTGACCACCTGGATGCTGAGCCGCGAGCCGGGACCGAACGGCGTGTCCGTGGCCAAGATGCGTGTCACCAGGCCGGAACCCCGGCGCGGCGCCGACGATCTGAAGGTCCATCCCGGCAAGGACTGGTTCACCGTGCTGTCGGGGACCGTCGTGCTGCTGCTGGGGGAGCGGACGATCCTGGTCGAGGCCGGCCAGGCGGCGGAGTTCTCCACCATGATCCCCCACGCCTTCGGCGCCAAGGACGGCCCGGCCGAGGTCCTGTGCATCTTCGACCACGACGGGCAGCGCACCCACCTCCACCCCTCACGGTGAGCGGCGTCCGGGACGATCGGCGGGTGCCTGACGATGAGCGGGTGCGGCTTCTCGGTCTCGTCGAGCGGGTCCCTCCTCTCGACGCCGAGGAGGCGGCACACCGGGACTACGTACGGGAGTGGGTCGCCGGCGGCGCCCCGCTCCACCGCGTCCGCAAGCCGGACGTGCCAGAGGTCCACCTCGTGAGCTACTTCGTCGTCGTGGATCCGCTCAGAGAAAGACTCCTGCTGGTCGACCACCGAGGCGCGGGGCTGCGGCTGCCCACGGGCGGTCATGTGGAGGCCTCCGACGGCGATCCGTGGGCGACGGTCCGCCGTGAGTGTCCCGAGGAGCTCGGCATCGAGGCGAACCCGCTGGAGGCCACGGGAACGACGCCGTTCTTCACGTCCGTGGCGCGGACCCGTGGCGCCGGACCGCACACCGACGTCTCACTCTGGTACGCCGTCCGGGCCGGCGCCGAGGAGATCACCGGCTGGGACACCCGTGAGTTCTCGGGCATCGGCTGGGCGACGCCTCGGCAGATCCTCGACGCGCCGCGGGAGACCCTGGACCCGCATCTCAAGAGGGCCGTGCGCCGGCTCACCGCGATCACGGGCACCCTCGGCTAGAGGGTCTGTCTCAAAGTCATGCGCCGAACGTGCCCGAGTGGGTGGTGTTGCAGTACGGG
>DASQPY010000411.1:0-2922 GCA_035643735.1 Actinoallomurus sp.
CGCCTTCGCGTAGTGGTCGATCGACAGCAGCATGCCGACCCGCATCGTCAGCAGGCCCTCCGCGCGGGCGCGCCGTAGTAGCGCCACGTCGCCCGGGGCGATCAGCGCGTCGCAGATCGACGTCAGGCCCGCCGCGTGCCACTGGCCGACGGCGCGGGTCAGGCCGCGGAGCAGGTCTTCCGGCTTGCTCACCGGCAGCGGCGAGACTCCGCGCGCGGTCGCCGGGTACACGACGTTCATCAGCGCGCGTTCGACCAGACGTCCGTCCAGGCGGCCATACGCGTCCCGGCCGTACTCACCGCCGGGCGGTGGCGCCGAGGACTCGTCGATGCCCAGCTCGCGCAGGGCGCGGGAGTTCACGATGCCCCAGTGCCCCGCGACCTGCACGACGATCGCGGGATTGTCGGGGGCGACCCGGTCCAGGTCCTCGCGGGTGAGCCGGCCGGTCTTGACGTCGTCGTAGCGGCTGCCGCGGATCCAGGCGCCCGGTCCCAAGGCGGCCGCCTCCGCGCTGACGCGCGCCAGCAGGTCGTCGACGTCGTTCACCGCCGCGGCCGACAGGTCCAGGTGCAGCAGGTCCTCGGCCGCGTTGGCGAGATGGATGTGCGCGTCGTGCAGGCCCGGAATGACGGTCGACGTGCCGAGGTCCACCTCCTCCGCACGCGGGAAACGGTCGCGGAGCGAGGCCATGTCCCCGACCGCGCGGATCCGGCCCGCGTCGACGGCGAACGCCTCGGGCTCCGGGCCGCCCTGCTGCGACACGATGTGGGCGGCGCGGAACAGCACCGGCATGGTCTCGAAGATCACGACGCTTCCTCCGCGATGACGGCTTCCCGAACGTCGGGCCGAGCGTACGACACGCACGCGTTCACGATGAGGTTGGCGACCAGGCCGATCAGCCCGGCGTTCACTCCGTACAGCGGGTCGTGGTCGGCGAGCCAGAGCCCCAGCATGATCGCGGTGCCGGTGAGAAGACCGGCGACCGCGCCCGCGGCGCTCATCCGGGCCCAGAACAGCGCGAGCAGCACGACCGGTACGAGCTGGGCCAGTCCCTCATACGACAACACCGAGAGCTGGACCAGCGCGCTCGGGTAGAACAGGCTGCCCGCGAGGGCGACGAGCCCGGCGAGGAAGCAGACGACCTGCGACAACACCTTCGTACGCGCGTCGCCGACGCCGCCCGAGGACCGGCGTGGATCGGCGCCGTTGCCGCCGCCGAGCAGTGTCTTGCCCCAGAGCGTGCCGATCGCCAGCACGAACACGCTCATCGGCACGATCGCCGACAGCGCCCCCGCCACACCGATGATCGCGACGAGCGGCGCCGGCAGTGCCTTCGTGACCAGCGTGAACAGCGCCAGGTCGGAGTTCTTCAGCGCCGGCACGACGAACAGCGCGGTGGCGCCGACCATCATCGGGATGAAGAGCAGCAGCTGGTACCAGGGCAGCAGCAGCGAGTTGCGCCGCAGCGCGTTCGGGCTTCTGGCGCTGAAGTAGCTCGCCACCGTGTTCGGGAAGATCACGATCGTGACGCCGTTGAGCAGCACCGTGCTGATGAACCACGCGGCACCGCGCCCGCCGGAATCGTGCCCGGGGAAGGTCAGCCATTCGGATTTCTCGGTCACCATCCGCTGCATGAACGCTCCGGCCCCGTGCACGTAGTGCAACGGGACGTAGACCGCGAGGAAGACGACGGCGAAGATCACCAGCACGTCCTTCATCGCGCTGACCCACGCCGACCCGCGCAGGCCGGACACCAGGATGAACGCCTCGGCCACCACGAACGAGACCACGGCCGCGACGTGCAGGTCGACGCCTCCGTAGCTCATCGCGTTCACGACCACGCCCATGCCCTGGATCTGCAGCTGGATGTACGGGACGAGGAAGACCGTCGCGACGATCGCCACCAGCATCCCGACCGGCCGCGACCGGAAGCGGTGCTCGGCCATGTCGGCGATGGAGATCAGGTCGTGCCGGGTGGCGTACGTCCAGATGGCCGGCCCGGCGACGTACGCGACGGCGAGCCCGACGGTGAGGTACGCGACCAGGTACAGGATCGGCGCGCCGTAGGAGTAGGACCAGCCGGCCGTGCCGAGGAACGAGAAGCTGGTGTACGTCTCGCCGGCCATCAGCAGCCAGACGAACAGCACGCCCAGCCCGCGGCTGGACACCGACCACTCGGTCAGGCTCTTGTCCCGGCCACGGCCGCTGAGCAGCCCGACCAGGATGGTGGCCACCATCGCCAGGCCGAAGATCGTCGTGGCGACCACCGCCGAGCCGCTCATCGGCCCTCACCGAGGGGGCGGTCGTCGGCGGGCAGCGGTTCCGCGGCGTCGACACGGTACGCCGGGTCGTTCCGGGCAACGATCAAGATGATGATCGGGCTGATGACCGTGACCGCGATGATCCAGGCGAGCAGGAACGGCACGCCGAGAACGCGCGGCTCGATCCGGTTCGCCACCAGCGGTGCCGCACAGTAGAGCACCGCCGGCACGAGCAGGAGCCACAGGACGGGACGGCGTGCCCGTACCTCGGGCGGCGGGCGATCGGGGGGCTGGGACATCGACGCTCCTCCAGGGGGACGGGGAACCGAACCTATGATGCCGCGATCAACACATCTCCACCTGGGATTGAAAGGTCTCTTGTAAAGTCCTTCGATCTTGGGTCTTGAACTCGTTTATCCGCTGTGCTTGCTTGGAGCCGTGCCGCATAGTAAATAAACTTTACCAAAGTCCTGCCGGCCGATCTGAGGCAATCTCGTCGGCCATCACATTCCTCCACCCGCCAGTGGAAAGAACACCGAGGAAAGGACAGGCACGGATGAATGCTGGGTACAGACCGGCAAAGATATTCGCGCTCGTGGTCGCACTGTTTCTTCTGATCGCCGCACCGGCATCCGCCCAGGCCATGCGGCAGTCCAAGGCC
>DASQPY010000412.1:0-4063 GCA_035643735.1 Actinoallomurus sp.
TGGTTTCTTCTGCGAAGCCCTCGTGCATGACGCCGGCGTTGTTGATCAGCACATCGATACCGCCCTGGTGGTCGAGCACGTCGCGGACGCATCGCTGGACGGATTCGCCGGAGCGAACGTCCAGCCGCAGCATCCGCACGCCGTGTTCGTCGGCGCGTTGCTGCCGGCTGGTCCCGAAGACGTGGTAGCCCCGCTCGGCGAACAGGCGGGCGGTGGCCTGGCCGATTCCGGATGAGGCGCCGGTGACCAGGGCGGTACGCGGTGATGACATGGCGTCGTCCTTCCGCTTCAGGTGCGAGCGCGGCCCCGGCGCCTGAGCGCCGCCTCTGATCCCCAGCGGCGTCTTGCCGGTGCGTATGGCTTCTCACCAGCGTCGGAGCGGCATCTCGTCGACTTCGCGCCCAGCATCGCACAAGCCATCGCGGGATTCGTCGAGCACGATCAGCCGGCGCGCTCCGGACGACGCGGCCGAGGTCCAGGTGGGCCAGTGCGCGCAGGCCGGGGAGTTGGGCGAGCAGTGCGACCACGACGACCGCTCCGGCACAGAGTAGGAAGGTGACGGGCCGGATGTCGGGGGCGAAGCGCAGCTGGTCGTTGTTGAACGCGTCGAGGAACCCGGCGGTGGCCAGTCGGCCGAGGATCAGGCCGGGCACGATGCCGATCATGACCAGGAGCAGGTTCTCGGCGGTCACCAACCGGGACAGCCGGCGGCGGGCCACGCCGGAGGCGCGCAGGGTGGCTACCTCGACGCCGCGTTCGGCGAGGTTGACCGACATGGTGGCGAACAGGACCGTGAAGGCCAGCAGGCCACCGAAGACGAGCATGACCGCGATGAACACGTAGAACAGGTCCAGGTAGCGGCCGACCGCGTGTTGCAGTGCGTGGCTGTCCTGGTAGACCACCACGCCGGGTAGCGCCGACAAGGTGGCCTCGAGCGCCGCGCGGTCGGCGCCGGGTACGAACCGCAGCAGCACGGTCGTCGGCGTGGTGGCCGGGTCGAGGGCGGGTACCTGGTCCAGGGTGGCGTAGACGTAGGAGCCCATCGGCTCGTCCACGAAGCCGGCCACGGTGATCTGGCTGGTGGCGCCGTCGCCGAGGCGCAGCGGTATCCGGTCGGCGACGCGGATGTGGAGTTTCTCGCGTAGTCCTGTGCCGAGCAGTGCTCCGTGCGCGGGTAGCCCTTCGGGGAAGCCGTGCATCACGGTGCCCGGCCGCAGCCCGATCAGGCTGGTCGAATAGGCCGCGTCGCCCAGCGACGCGGGGATTTCGACGGAGGGTTCGGCCGCGGTCACACCGGGCGTGCGAGCCAGAGCGGCCAGCGTCGCCGCGTCGGCGGGATGGTCGAGGGTGAGTGAGGCGTCCTGGCGCTGGACATGGCCGAACTGCCGGGCCAGCGTCGCCTTGGAACTGTCGAGCATGCCCCAGGAGACCAGGACGAGCACCAGCGCCAGGACCACGCCGATCTCCGTGTAGAGGGTCCGGCGCAGCTGCCGGGCCGGGCCGCGTAGCACCAGCCACGTGCCGGCCGGTAGACGGCGCGTCGCTGGGATCACGCGTTCGAGGAGACTGCGACCCCCGTGGACCGACGGTATGAGGCCGCGCATCGCCTCGGCGGGCGGTACACGGGCCGCCGACAGCGCGGGGGCGAGCGCGGACAGTGCCCCGGCGGCGAGGCCGAACGCCAGCCCGACCGCGACGGTGGTGGCGCGTACCGAGATCAACGTCTCGGGAATGCCGATCGCGTGCGTGTACAGGCGCGTGATGGCACCGGCTGCGGCGATGCCCGCGGCCACGCCCAGCACCGATCCGATTGCCCCGACCAGCAGGCCTGTCGCGAGGTAATGGCCAAGGACCGTACGGCGGCGGAAGCCGTTCGCGCGCAGCATCCCGATGAGGGCCCGGTCGCGGGCGACGCGTCGGGTGAGTACGACGTAGGTCGCCAGCCCGGCCGCGGTCAGGAACAGCAGCGGGAACATCAGGGCGAGTTCAGCGAAGCCTTTGATGTCCTCGCTCAGCAGGGCGTTGCTGGGTTGGTCGGTCCGGGTGACGACGCCGGTGGCGCCGTGTCGCCGGGCGAGGGCGGCCAGCGCGGCGTCCGTACGCTTGAGATCCTTGCGGCCCGCAGCCGTGTAGTAGACCGTGACCTGGTTCGGTGCATGTGCCGAACCGGTGAACTGCCGGGCCAGTGACTCGGGCACGAACAACACGCCGAAGCTGCCGGGTGCCGGGAGCGGATCCTGGCGGCTGGGCGCGGGCCACAGGTATTCGGGCGAGGAGACGATGCCGCGTACGTCGAGCCGCTGCCACGCTCCGGCCCGCCACGCCTCGATCGAGGCGCCGGGGGACAGGTGCTTGTCGGCCAGGACGCCTGTCGGCGCGGCGGGATCCAGGTAGCGGCCGGAACTCAGTTTCACCCGGTCCACCGGCGGCTGCGCGCCGGTGGGCATGCCGACGACCCGGCCGGTGAATGTCTTCCCGTTGGGCAGCCGCATCGGAATGTCGGCGACGATACGCACGCCGGTCGCCGCCACCCCGCTGGCGGCGGCCACGTCCTTGGCGATCGCGGCGCTATCCCCGCCGTGCACAGTCAGGTCGGCGAAGCGGTACCGGTCGAAGATCGACCGATACCCCGCGTCAAGGTTGCGGTAGGCGTCGTAGGAGGCGCCGTACAGGGCCACGCCGACCAGCACGAGCATGACGACCGCCAGCAACTGGGCGGGGGAGCGCCGCAGGTCGCGGCGGAACTTGACGGCCAGAACGCTCACCACGCCACCTGCTTCGCGTCCTGCGGAGCGGCCTGCGTGGTGACCTCCACGATCTCACCGGAGCGCATCCGCACCACCCGGTGGGCGATGGCGGCGATGGCCGCGTTGTGGGTGACCACCAGCAGCGTCCGCCCGTGCCGGTTGAGTCGTTGCAGGACCTCCAGCACGCCGCGCCCGGTCTCCAGATCCAGCGCGCCGGTCGGCTCGTCGCACAGGAGCAGCGGCGGATCCTTGGCGATGGCGCGGGCGATCGCGACCCGCTGCTGCTCACCGCCGGACATCTGAGCCGGGAAGTGATCTGCCCGATCGGCCAGCCCGACCGACTCCAGCGCCTCCCGCGCCCGCTCCCGGTCGCCCTTCCCGGTCAGCTCGGCAACCAGCCGTACGTTCTCCGACGCGGTCAGGGTGGGCACCAGGTTGAAGAACTGGAACACGAACCCGACGGTGTCCCGGCGATACGCGGTACGCCCGTCCTCGCCGAGACCGGCGATGTCCCGGTCATCGACCATCACCCGGCCAGTCGTCACCGGCTCGATGCCGCCGACGAGATTGAGCAGCGTGGTCTTGCCCGACCCCGACGGGCCGAGCAGCACGACCAGTTCGCCCCGCTCCACGCTCAGATCGGCGTCACGCAAGGCGTGCACCTCCGCGCGCCCCGTCCCGTACACCTTGCCCGCGCCCGCCAACTCGATCAGCTGCGGTACGGCCCCGGCGTCAGGCACGTCCGTCGTCTCAGTGACATCTCGTCTCATGGTCCCCTCGTTTCGGTTGCCTGGTCCGGACGGAGTGGTGCGACCAGCGACGCCGCGGGGGACCGGATGTCGAGACCGGGATCGGCCATCAGGTGCAGCAACAGCCCGTCGATGAGCGCGGTGAGCACCACGGCCAGCGCGGCCGGATCGGCGTCGACGCGAAGCGCGCCCCCCGACCGCAGCCCGGCGAGACGCGTCGTCAGCACATCGCGGAACATCCCGAGCTGCCGAGGACCTCATGCGTGAGTGTGGCGTGCTCAAGCGCATCCTGCTGATCTACCGCGAGGCGATCCGCCGGGTCGGCGCCGGTGAACAGGGGCGTTCTCACTCATCGGCCAACAGAGCATCGCCATGACCCTGACGGTCGTTTGCCTGGCGGGGTCTGTCCAGTCTTCGGTGTAACTCGAGCTCGTGATGTAGGTTACTTTCGTCCGGCGGACAGGCGTCCGTCGAAGGTGATGTCGAAGGCGTTCAGGGCGGCCTTCCACCGGTTGGTCCAGCGCTTGCGGCCCTTGCCGGTGGGGTCCAGGCTCATCAGCGCCAGGT
>DASQPY010000413.1:0-2695 GCA_035643735.1 Actinoallomurus sp.
GCGCTGGCCCCTGTTTCGGGTGATGACGGGGCGGGGGAGCCGCCGATCCCGGCCGCTCCCCCGCTCACCTCACCGCCGCAGGCCGAGTCGCTCGATGAGCGACCGGTAGCGGTTGATGTCCTTCTTCTGCATGTAGTTGAGCAGCCGGCGGCGACGGCCGACGAGCAGCAGCAGACCACGACGGCTGTGGTGGTCGTGCTTGTGGGTCTTGAGGTGCTCAGTGAGCTCGTTGATGCGCTTGGTGAGCATCGCCACCTGCACCTCGGGCGAACCGGTGTCGCCTTCGGTGGTGGCGTACTCGTCCATGATCTTCTTCTTGGCGGCGGTGTCGAGCGACACGGCACTCCTTTTCAACTAGCGGGTACGCGGTAGTGAGAAAGCACCCGGAAAACCATGCGTACCCACAGTCATCCGAGTGGAAGGGGGATGGCTCGACGAGTCATCACGCCCTGCGCGGGCAGCCGACTACTGCCGGTCACTTCCCAGCGGCAAGTCACGGTACCACGTCAAACCGGAAACCCCGCCAATGATGTGAACGCCCTCTCCCGGCGGAGTGTTCCCATCCCCCGGCGGAGCCCAGGTCAGGTCACTCCTGGGTGAGTTCACGCGCCTGGTCGACGTCGTGACGCATCCGTTCCACCAGGGCGTCGACCGAGTCGAACTTGAGGGTGTCGCGGAGCCTGGCGGTGAAGTCGACGCTCACGTGCGCGCCGTACAGGTCGAGGTCGTCACGGTCCAGGGCGTACGCCTCGACGGTGCGCTCGCTCCCCTCGAAGGTGGGGTTGACGCCGATCGAGATCGCCGCCGGCCACCGGGCGTCCGGATGGCCCGCCGAACGGTCGTCGTGCACGCGCCCGTAGTCGTCGCAGTTGAGGTAGCCCGCGTACACGCCGTCGCGGGGAATGGCGGTGTACGGCAGGCTCTCGAGGTTCGCCGTCGGGAAGCCGAGGTCACGGCCGCGCTGTGCGCCGCGTACGACCACGCCCTCCACCCGGTGGGGACGGCCCAGCAGCCGCGCGGCACCCTCGACGTCGCCACCGGCCAGGCGCTCGCGGACCAGCGTGGAGGAGATCGGCTGCCCGTCGGCCACGAGCGGCACTCCCTCGGCCTCGAAGTCGTACTTGCCACCGAGCTCCTTGAGCAGGGCGACGTCGCCCTTGGCGCGGTGGCCGAAACGGAAGTCCTCACCGACCACGACACGGGCGGCGTGCAGGCGGTCCACGAGAACCGACTGGACGAACTCGTCCGGCCCCATCTGGGAGAGCTCGAGGGTGAAGGGCAGCACCATCACCGCGTCGGCGCCGAGCCCCGCGAGCAGCGCGGCCCGCCGCTTCGGCGTGCACAGCAGCGGCGGATGCGTGCCCGGCCGTACGACCTCGTCCGGATGCGGGTCGAAAGTGATCACCACGGTGGGCAGCCCCAGCTCACGGGCGAGCTCGGCGGTCCGGTCGACGAGCCGCTGGTGCCCGCGGTGCACTCCGTCGAACACACCGATGGTGACGACGGACCTGCCCCATTCACCGGGCACGTCGTCGAGGCCATGCCAACGTCGCACTGTCCACCCCTCTCGCGGTGCTCCTAGCGTGCCATGCGCACACCGCCGCGGGTGACATCGGGCCGGTTTCGGGGGTTCGCGGGCACAGTCCGGTGCCGGTCAGGGCCTCGGCTGGAGCGTCTGGTCCTCGCCGTACGGCTGGAGGCGGATCCGCACCGCACGGGTTCTTCGTGGAGCGCTTCACGGCGGCCACTGCGGCCGAACTCCGGTCCTGGGCCCGTCCGCTGCGAGCGTTCTTCGAGGCCGAGACCCTGGACGCCGCGGTGGACATGCTGAACGGACTGCTCGCCGACATCCCGACGCATCCGCACCTGTCCGACCACGATGGGCTCGGCCTGCACCTGCACTACGCGCCCCCGCAGGTCGACCTCGCCCACCGGTTCCGCGCGACAACGCTGATGAACCTGTCGGAGCTGCTCTGCGACGACGGCATCGACCGGATCGGCATCTGCGCGGCGGCCGGCCGCGACCGGGTCTACGCCGACGACTCACGCGGTGGCCGTCGGAGGTTCTGCTCCGACGGCTGCGCCAACCGCACCAACGTCGCGGCCTTTCGCGCCAGGCGGCGCAGCCACTGAGGCGGCGCCGGCCGCGAACGTTCCAGAGATCAGGGGACGAAGACCGCGAGCGGCTTGGCGACCGGGCCGTGCTCCTCCATCAGCGCCAGGAGCGTGCCGTCCGGTCCGAACACCCCGATGGGCCCCGGCCCGAGCCCGGTCGCGCCCAGCCGGCCACCGTGGGCGATCTTGCGGGCGTCGTCCTCGGAGACGTCCAGGCGCGGGAAGGCCGCGGAGACGGCCTCGGCCAGGGGCAGTACGGTCAGCTCCTCGGTGAGCTGCTCGATCGTACGAGCCTGCGGCAGGTCGTACGGGCCCACGCGCGTACGGCGGAGGTAGCTGAGATGGCCTCCCACGCCCAGCGCGGCGCCGAGGTCGCGGGCCAGCGCGCGGATGTAGGTGCCGCTGGAGCAGGTCACCGTCGCCGAGACGTCCAGGAGATCACCGTCGTAGCGCAGGTCGCCGATGGCGAAGTCGTACACGGTGACCGGCCGGGCCTTGAGCGCGACCTCCTCCCCGTCGCGTACCCGTTTGTACGCGCGGCGGCCGTCGATCTTGATGGCGCTGACCTGCGGCGGGATCT
>DASQPY010000414.1:0-6229 GCA_035643735.1 Actinoallomurus sp.
TTGGTTCGCCGCCGAGTAGGGGATCGCGGAGGGACCGCACACCTCCCAGTTGCCCTCCGGCAGCGGCTCGTCGATGCCCTCCCACATCAGCCGGGTCGAGCCCTTGCGCCCGGAATGCCCGAGCTGTAGCCCGATCTTCGCGTCCGTCTCGGCATGCACGAAGTCCACCACGCGCCGCCAGCCGTCCTCGTGCTCGGGGGTGTACATGCCCGTGCAGCCCGGCGTGATCCGGCCTTCCGGCGACACGCACACCATCTCGGTCATCACCAGCCCGGCTCCGCCGAGCGCCTTGCCGCCCAGGTGCACGAGGTGGAAGTCGCCCGGCACGCCGTCCTGGGCGGAGTACATGTCCATCGGGGAGACGATCACCCGGTTGGCCAGCTCCAGCCCGCCCAGCCGGAACGGCTGGAACATGGGCGGCCGTACGTCCGGCAAGCCGGTCGCGAACCAGCGGTCCAGGTCCGCGACGAACTCCGGGTCGCGCATCCGCAGGTTGTCATAGGTGACGCGGCGGCTGCGCGTGACGATGTTGAACGCGAACTGCCGCGGATCCTGCTCGGTGTACTGGCCGATGTTCTCGAACCACTCCAGGCTCGCCTGGGCGGCACGCTGGGTGGAGGCGACGACGGGCCGGCGTTCGTCCTCGTACGCGGTCAGCGCCTCCCGTACGCCGGGCCGCTCGTGCAGGCAGGCGGCCAGGGCCAGGGCGTCCTCCATGGCGAGCTTCGTGCCGGACCCGATGGAGAAGTGCGCGGTGTGCGCGGCGTCCCCGAGCAGCACGACGTTGCCGTGGTGCCAGGTCGCGCAGCGTACGGTGGTGAAGCTCGTCCACCGGGAGTTGTTGGCGAAGACCTGGTGGCCCTCGAGCACGTCGGCGCACAGCTCGCGGATCAGCGCGATGGACCGCTCGTCGCTCTGGCCCGGCGCCAGGCCCTCGGCGGCGCTGAAGCCGGCGCGCCGCCAGACGTCATCGTGTGCCTCCAGGATGAAGGTGCTCGCGTCGCGGCCGTACGGGTAGCCGTGGATCTGCATGACCCCGGCCGGGGTGTCGAGGATGTGGAACTTGAAGGCGTCGAAGACCAGGTCGGTGCCCAGCCAGATGTACTTGCAGCGCCGCGTCTCCAGGCTCGGCCCGAACGTGCCGGCGTACCGGGCGCGCGCCGTGGAGTTCACCCCGTCGGCGGCGACCACCAGGTCGTACTCCTCCGACAGGAGCGCCACGTCGGGGGCCTCGGTGCGGTAGTGGACGGTGATCCCGAGCCTCGCGCACCGGGTCTGGAGGATGGCCAGCAGGCGCTTGCGGCTCATCGCCGCGAACCCGTGGCCGCCGGAGGTGAACACGGTGCCCCGGTAGTGCACGTCGATGTCGTCCCACCGGGCGAACTCCCGCCGCATGGCCTGGAAGATCTCGGTGTCGGCGTGCTCGATGCCGCCGAGCGTCTCGTCGGAGAAGACCACGCCGAAGCCGAACGTGTCGTCCGGGGCGTTGCGCTCCCACACGGTGATCTCGTGCCGTGGGTCGAGCTGCTTGGCCAGGGCCGCGAAGTACAGGCCGCCGGGACCACCGCCGAGCACCGCGATGCGCACGCCGTCCATCTCCTCCCACATCAAGGCACACATCGAGGGTATGTCGGAATCCGTACGACCGTCAATGAGGCGATATATCAAGCCATTGCGTTCTGTTGACGACCGTAACGATGCTTGCCACGCTGTGATCATGACAGCCAGAACGTGCTTGGTCACCGGAGCCGGCCGGGGTATCGGCGGCGTCATCGCCGCCCGCCTCTCCACCGCCGGACACCGGGTCGCGCTCAACGCCCGCGGACGCGACGGGCTCGAGGCCGTCGCCGGGACGCTGCCGGGCCCGTCGCTGCTCGTGCCCGGCGATGTCACCGATCCGGCCGCCGTGGACGAGGTGTTCGAGGCCGTCGAGCGCGAATGGGGGCCGGTCGAGGTGCTCGTGCTGAACGCGGGCGCGGGCGTCTCGGCGCCGCTCGCCCGTACGACCGACGAGGACTGGCAGCACATGCTCGACCTCAACCTCACCGCGCCGTTCCGGTTCCTGCGCCGCGCGGCGCCCGCGATGGCCGAGCGGGGCTGGGGGCGTGTCGTGGTGATCGCGTCGGTCGCCGCCAAGCGGGGTGCGCCGTACATCAGCGCCTACGCCGCCGCGAAGCACGGCGTGCTGGGCCTCGTGCGTTCCGCCGCCGCCGAGCTGGCCGGCACCGGCGTCACCGTGAACGCGGTCTGCCCCGGCTACGTGGACACCCCGATGACCGAGCACACCGTGGCCGGGATCGCGGCCAAGACGGGCCGTACGGAGGAGCAGGCGCGCGCGGCGCTGGTGAAGCAGCAGCCGATCGGCCGGCTGATCACCACCGACGAGGTCGCGGACGCGGTCGACCTGTGCGTGCGCACCGCCGCCATCACGGGTCAGGGCATCAACGTGGACGGAGGCGCGGTTCAGTCATGATCGAACGAATCAATCCGCCGGAGCTGGGGCCGCCGTCGGGTTTCTCGCACGCGGTCGTCGCGGATGCGGACCGGCTGGTGTTCCTGGCCGGGCAGACCGCGTTGGACGCGGAGGGCCGGATCGTCGGCGACGGGATCGTCGAACAGTTCGAGAAGGCGCTGGGCAACTTGCTCACCGCGCTCGCGGCGGCCGGCGGCCGCCCGTCCGACCTGGTCGGCATGACCGTCTACATCGTCGACATGGACGACTACCGCGCGCACGCCAGGGAGATCGGCGCGGTGTGGCGCAGGCTCGCCGGCACGGAGTACCCGGCGATGGCCGGCATCGGCGTGAACCGCCTGTGGGACGCCGAGGCCTTGGTCGAGGTGCAGGGCGTCGCCGCACTCGTCACCCGCTGATCATGTCGGTGACGTACGCACGCGCGGATTCTTCGAGCCGCGACCTGAGGCTGAAGAACAGGTCCGCCGCGCGAATCCCGATCCAGTCCTCGGGCAGGAGCTCGGCGGGCAGTCCGGGGTCGAGATAGGGCAGGCGCCGCCAGTCGGTGAGCACGCGAACGTAGTCGGCGAACGCCTCGCGTGCCTCCGGCGTGCCGCGCCGCCGGACCGGCGTGTGCGCGTCGAGGAACTCCCGGTAGTGGTGTTCGAGCTCGTCCAGGTCCCACCAGCCGCGCACCTTGGCGGCGAGGTCGCCGAACGCGAGGTGGTCGCCGCGGAACAGGTCGGCGTAGGAGTCGAGCTCGAACCGCCGCAGCATGTCGGCCGTCGCGTCGTGCAGGTGCGCCGGCGCGATCCACACGCCCGGCGCGGCGGTGCCGAACCCCAGCCGGGTCAGCTGCGAGCGCAGGATGTGCCGCTTGTTGCGTTCGGTCTCGGGCACCGAGAACACGGCCAGCATCCAGCCGTCGGCCAGCGTCGCCCGTTCGCGCCGGAAGATGCGGTCATCGCCCTCGCGCAGGATGGCCAGGGCGTCGTCGGACAGCTCGTAACCGGCCGCGCCGCCGTGCCGCCGCGCGACGAGGATGCCGCGCCGCTTGAGCCGCGAGATCGACGAGCGCACCGCCGGCTCGTCGACGCCGAGGGCGGCGAGCAGCTCGATCAGCGACGCGACCGAGAGCCAGCCGCCGTCGGCGCGGGCGTACAGGCCATAGACCGTCACGATGAGATGCCGGGGCTGGGCCGTACGCGGAGCCGCGCCGGCCTCATCCGTCTGCGAGACCGCCGTCACGAGATCACAATATCCACTGGACGAGAGCCCGCGTCAGCCCAGCAGCAGGGTCACCGGGGCGTCGGCGTCCTCGCGGTACGCCTCGACGCTGTAACCGGTGTCGCGCAGCAGCGTGGTGTATCGGGCGCGGCCGGCCGCGCCCGGCAACTCGACCATCGCGCGGGCCGCCGGCGTGTGGCGCCGGCGGATCGTCGCCCCGTCGTAGTGGTAGAGCCCCCACTGGGCCCACGGGACGTCGGGGGCCGGATCCTCGTGCTGCATCCAGGCCATCCACACGTCGCCGTGGACGTACCAGCAGTGGATCGCCCCCTTGCGCCACGCGCCCTTGTGACGGATCCAGACCCAGGGGTTCTGAGCCTCGACCCGATGGGAGCCGGACGGGTAGTGATCAAGCTGACGGGCATCGCGCATGGTCAGGCATTCTCGAACACGAGTTCGAATGATCACAAGTTTACACTGGTCAAGACATGATCTGTGCCGCCTGACGGAACACAGTGCCTTCGCTCACGGGGCGTCCTCGGCGGCGATACAGGTCTTCCCCGCACACGCACGCAACGCACGCACACGGGCCGAGAACGACGCGATCAGTGACTGGATGGGCGGTGAGCGGTCCGCGGCGAGGTTGTGCATCTCGTTCGGATCGGTCGCCAGGTCGTACAGCTCGCGTTCCTTGGTGGAGTACTCGACGTAGAAGTAACGCCCGGTGTCCAGTCCCTCGTACGGCGCGAGGTAGAACTTCTCCCGCGTCGAGGGGGACAGGAGTTCGGGAGGTTCGAGCACTCCGTTCTCAGGCGGCTTGAGCGGCGGCTGCGTACCCGGTCCGTGCCCGTGTTCGAGGAGGAACACCTGCCGCCACGTCTTCGGCGTGCCCGGCCGCATCAGCGGCACCAGTGACCGGCCGTCGACGAACCCCGGGCTCTTCACCCCGGCCAGGTCGGCGAGCGTCGGGGCCACGTCGACGTTGCCGGCCAGCTTGTCGACGGTGCGCCCGGCGGGCACCCCCGGCCCGCGCACGACGAACGGGACGCGGGTGTCCTCCACGTACGCGGTGTTCTTGCCCGGCGGCATCCGGTGCTGGCCGATGTGGAAGCCGTTGTCGGAGGTGAAGACGAAGTAGGTGTTGTCCAGCCGGCCCGACTGCTTCAGCGTGTCGACCAGGTCGCCGATCATGTCGTCGACGGACTGCAGCGACCGCAGCCGGTTGCGGTAGAGCGCGTCCCAGGTCTTCGCCTCGCTCTTGGACACCCGGGGCAGGCGGCGTACCTCGGTGGGCTTCCCGGTGACGTCCTTCTCGTCGTACGAGGGCGTGCGCGGCGCCTTGACGCCCTTGAACAGGTTGCGGTGGCGCGGCGCCGGGGTGGCCGGGGCGTGCGGGTTGTACACGCCCAGATAGGCGAAGAACGGCTTCGGTGAGGGCGCGCTGATGAACTTGCGCGCCTTCAGGTTGAGCACGTCGGTCAGGTAGTCGCTCGGCTTGTGCTCGTGCGACTCCAGCTTGCCGTTGTCGTTGAGCGTGTAGTTGAACTGGTGGTACGGCGAGCCCGAGGCAGGCGCCACCCAAGTGCTCCATCCGGGCGGGATGTACTTCTCGCCGACCGGGGCCTGCTCGGGATAGCCGTTGAGGTACTTGCCGAACATCCCGGTGCGGTATCCGGCGCCCTGCAGCCAGGTGGCGATGGTGGAGTCCTCGAGACCCTTGCCGTAGAAGCGGCCGAAACCCCCGTTGGGCGCGGTGTTGCTCCACACCGTCGTGTTGTGCGCGTACTGCCCGCGCAGCGTGGTCGACCGCGACGGGCAGCACCACGACACGCTCACGTTGTAGTCGGACAGGGTGGTGCCCTGGTCGGTGATCAGCGACTTGAGGTTCGGCATCACCGAGGTCTCGGCGGAGTCCAGGTCGTCGGTGAGCAGGAACACGAAGTTGGGTCGCGCGGTGGGTCCCTGCGGCGCGGAGGCCGCCGGGCGTGCCATCCGAGCGGATGGGGGCCGGGTGTGGGCGTTGGACGAGGCGGCGCAGCCGGTGATGGCGAGCAGTGCGACGACGGCCGCGAGCAGACGACGACTCACCTACGAGCCCGTCGCCTTACCGCTGCCCACCGCGAGGAGGGCCGCCGCGCCGGCGGCGCCGACCTGCTCGATCGTCGGCGGCTCGACGTCCTCACGCTTCGGCTCGGCGCGAAGGTCGGCGACGTCCCCGACGACGGTCACGCCGCTGTCCAGCAGGTCGGCGGCATCTTCGGCGCTCCATTCCGCGACGAACGAGCGCCAGCGCGCCGGGACGGTGATCCGCGGCCCGCGCTCGGCGCGGGGCTGGAAGCCGTCGGTCAGGACCGCCTCGCGCAGCTTCCGCGCCTGGTCCGAGGACCAGCCGGCGGTGGCCAAGGCCGAATTGAGCGAGGTGAGGACGACGGCCTCAGGAGCGGTCAGCCCGGTGTGCACCGGACGGCCCGCGTCGCCAGAGCCGGTGGAACGGAACGTGAATCCGGGCACGCCGATCGCCTCGGCGAAGCGCGCCCACAGCAGTTCCGG